>NZ_JCBANA010000006.1:0-128878 GCF_059760725.1 Achromobacter sp. 1014246743 | reverse complement strand
GGGCGACAACGTGACGATGACCGTCAAGCTGCTGGCCCCGATCGCCATGGAAGAAGGTCTGCGTTTCGCCATCCGTGAAGGCGGTCGTACCGTCGGCGCCGGCGTCGTCGCCAAGATCCTGAAGTAATTCGGATCTCTTAAGCAGCACACAACCAGCGAGAGCGCTCGCCGCTCTCGCGTCTCGTTCTTTAGGAAACGCCATGAAAAACCAAAAGATCCGTATCCGCTTGAAAGCCTTCGATTACAAGCTGATCGATCAATCGGCCGCTGAAATCGTCGACACCGCCAAGCGCACGGGCGCCGTTGTCCGCGGCCCGGTGCCGCTGCCCACGCGTATCCGCCGTTACGACGTGCTGCGTTCGCCGCACGTCAACAAGACGTCGCGTGACCAGTTCGAAATCCGTACCCATCAGCGCCTGATGGACATCGTTGATCCCACCGACAAGACCGTTGACGCCCTGATGCGTCTGGACCTGCCGGCCGGCGTCGACGTCGAAATCGCGCTGCAGTAAGGCGTATCGGGTCCGCTACCTTCGCCAGTGGACTCGCAAGAATGGCCGCACTCCTTCGGGATTGCGGCCATTTGTTTTTCTGCGACAGCCTGGTGCCCAGGCGGCAGGACTGGGTGCATTTCACGCTAAGTGCTTGTGCTGCCTGAAAAAAACATGCTAATATGCGAAGCTTGCCATTTTGTGGCGAGTCTAACTATGGCGAAAGCCTGAGTTACCCCAGTGTTTTCAAGGTGCCCTAGGGCGCTTTTGAAAAGACCCGGGGTGCAAAGGTTCAGCCAGGTTGAACATAGTCGTAGGGCAAAGGCCGTTACCTTTTGCCTGATTAGCCCCGACCAATCGCAGTCGGGAATGGAGAATACGATGTCGAATTCGACACCCACGCCCGCCGCTCACCGGCTGGGGCTGGTGGGTCGCAAGGTCGGCATGACCCGCATTTTTACCGAGGAAGGTGAATCCATCCCGGTGACCGTGCTGGACGTGTCGAACAACCGCGTGACCCAAGTTAAGTCGCTGGAAACCGACGGCTACGCCGCGATCCAAGTGGCTTATGGCACTCGTCGTGCCTCGCGTGTGGCTCAGCCGCAAACGGGCCACTACGCCAAAGCCGGCACTGAAGCCGGCAGCATCCTGAAAGAATTCCGCCTTGATCCCGCTCGCGCCGCTGAATTTGCGGCCGGTGCCGTGATCGCCGTGGAATCGGTGTTCGAAGCCGGCCAACAGGTCGACGTCACGGGCACCACCATTGGTAAAGGCTTCGCCGGTACCATCAAGCGTCACAACTTCGGTTCGCAGCGCGCGTCGCACGGTAACTCCCGTTCGCACCGCGTTCCGGGCTCGATCGGCCAAGCTCAAGATCCGGGCCGCATTTTCCCCGGTAAGCGCATGGCAGGTCACCTGGGTGACGTCACCCGCACCGTTCAAAACCTCGACGTCGTTCGCGTTGACGTGGAGCGCGGCCTGCTGCTGGTCAAGGGCGCTGTCCCCGGCCACGCTGGCGCCGACATCGTCGTGCGTCCGGCCATCAAGGCCCCGGCCAAGAAGGGAGCGTAAGTAAATGGATCTCAAGCTCCTGAACGACCAAGGTCAGGCCGCGACTTTCAGCGCGCCCGACACGATCTTCGGCCGTGACTTCAACGAAGCGCTGATTCATCAGATCGTGGTGGCTTTCCAAGCCAATGCCCGTGCCGGCAACCGCGCTCAGAAGGATCGCTCGGAAGTCAAGCACTCGACCAAGAAGCCCTGGCGCCAGAAGGGTACCGGCCGCGCTCGCGCCGGTATGACTTCGTCGCCGCTGTGGCGTGGCGGTGGTCGGATTTTCCCGAACTCGCCGGAAGAGAACTTCAGCCAGAAGGTCAACAAGAAGATGTACCGTGCCGGGATCCGTTCGATCCTGTCGCAACTGGCTCGCGAAGACCGCATCGCCGTCGTCGAATCGTTCGATCTGGAATCGCCCAAGACCAAGGCTGCTGCTGCAAAGCTGAAGAGCCTGGGCCTGGACTCGGTCCTGATCATCACCGACAGCGTTGATGAGAATGTTTACCTCGCCACCCGCAACCTGCCGCACGTTGCTGTTGTCGAGCCCCGTTATGCCGATCCGTTGTCGCTGGTCCACTACAAGAAAGTGCTGATCACCAAGCCGGCCATCGCTCAACTCGAGGAGATGCTGGGATGAACGCTGAACGCTTGATGCAAGTCATTCTGGCTCCGATCGTGACCGAAAAGGCCACGTTCGTCGCTGAGAAGAATCAGCAAGTCGCTTTCCGTGTCGTGGCTGACGCTACCAAGCCGGAAATCAAGGCTGCCGTCGAACTGCTCTTCAAGGTGCAGGTCGAGTCCGTGCAGGTCCTCAACCGTAAGGGCAAAGTCAAGCGCTTTGGCCGATTCGTTGGCCGCCGCCGCAATGAGCGCAAGGCTTACGTGTCGCTCAAGGACGGCCAGGAAATCGACTTTGCGGAGGTGAAGTAAATGGCCCTCGTAAAAGTTAAGCCGACTTCGGCCGGCCGCCGTGGCATGGTGAAGGTTGTCAGTCCCAACCTGCACAAGGGTGAGCCCTACGCGCCGCTGCTGGAAAAGAAGACCCGTGGTTCTGGCCGTAACAACAACGGTCACATCACGATCCGCCACCGTGGCGGCGGTCACAAGCAACACTACCGTGTCGTCGACTTCCGTCGCGACAAGGACGGCATCCCGGCGAAGGTCGAGCGTCTGGAATATGACCCCAACCGTACGGCGCACATCGCTCTGCTGTGCTACGCCGACGGCGAGCGTCGTTACATCATCGCTCCGCGTGGTCTGGAAGTGGGCGCTACGCTGCTGTCGGGCGTCGAAGCCCCGATCCGCGCTGGCAACACGCTGCCGATCCGCAACATCCCGGTGGGTACGACGATTCACTGCGTCGAAATGCTGCCCGGCAAGGGTGCCCAGATGGTCCGTTCGGCCGGCGCTTCCGCCGTCCTGCTGGCTCGCGAAGGCATCTACGCTCAGGTGCGTCTGCGCTCGGGTGAAGTCCGCCGTGTGCACATCGAATGCCGCGCCACCATCGGTGAAGTCGGTAACGAAGAACACAGCCTGCGCCAAATCGGCAAGGCCGGTGCAATGCGTTGGCGCGGTGTCCGCCCGACGGTTCGTGGCGTGGCCATGAACCCGGTCGATCACCCGCACGGTGGCGGCGAAGGCCGTACCGGTGAAGCACGCGAACCGGTCAGCCCGTGGGGCACTCCGGCGAAGGGTTTCAAGACCCGTCGCAACAAGCGGACGAACAATATGATCGTCCAACGGCGCAAGCGCAAGTAAGAGGCGAACACTATGTCACGTTCGATCAAGAAAGGCCCGTTTGTCGATGCTCACCTGATCAAAAAGGTGGACACGGCCGTCGCGGGCAAAGACAAGAAGCCGATCAAGACCTGGTCGCGTCGCTCGACGATCCTGCCCGAGTTCATCGGTCTGACGATCGCTGTGCACAACGGCAAGCAGCATGTTCCCGTTTACATCAACGAGAACATGGTCGGTCACAAGCTGGGCGAGTTCGCGCTGACCCGTACGTTCAAGGGTCACGCCGCGGACAAGAAGGCGAAGAGGTAAGCGATGGAAACTACTGCCATTATCCGTGGGGTTCACATCTCCGCTCAAAAGACGCGTCTGGTTGCGGATCTGATCCGCGGCCAGAAGGTCGGCCGTGCGCTCGAGATCCTCACCTTCTCGCCGAAGAAGGCTGCCGTCATCCTGAAGAAGGCTGTCGAGTCCGCCATCGCCAACGCCGAGCACAACGACGGCGCCGATATCGACGAACTGAAAGTCACCACGATCTTCGTGGACAAGGCTCAGTCGATGAAGCGCTTCTCCGCTCGCGCCAAGGGCCGCGGCAACCGTATCGAGAAGCAGACCTGCCACATCACGGTCAAGGTCGGAGCTTAAGGAGTCACGATGGGTCAGAAAATTCACCCCACTGGGTTCCGTCTCGCGGTCACCCGTAATTGGTCCTCGCGTTGGTTCGCCGACGACAAGGCCTTCGGCGCCATGCTGGCCGAAGACATTCGCGTTCGCGAGTACCTGAAGAAGAAGCTCAAGAGCGCCTCCGTCGGTCGCGTGATCATCGAGCGTCCCGCCAAGAATGCCCGCATCACCGTCTACTCGGCTCGTCCGGGCGTGGTGATCGGCAAGCGCGGCGAAGACATCGAAAGCCTGAAGGCTGATCTGCAGCGTCTGATGGGCGTGCCCGTGCACGTCAACATCGAAGAAATCCGCAAGCCGGAAACCGATGCTCAACTGATCGCCGACTCGATCTCGCAACAGCTCGAGAAGCGCATCATGTTCCGCCGCGCCATGAAGCGCGCGATGCAGAACGCGATGCGTCTGGGTGCCCAAGGCATCAAGATCATGAGCTCGGGCCGTCTGAACGGTATCGAAATCGCCCGCACCGAGTGGTATCGCGAAGGCCGTGTGCCGCTGCACACCCTCAAGGCCAACATCGACTACGGCACCTCCGAAGCCCACACCACGTATGGCGTGATCGGCATCAAGGTCTGGGTCTACAAGGGCGACATGCTGGCCAACGGCGAATTGCCGCCGGAAACCGCTGCCCCGCGTGAAGAAGAACGTCGTCCGCGCCGCGCTCCGCGTGGTGATCGTCCGGACGGTGCTCGCACCGGTCGTCCGGGTGGTCGTGGCCGTGGTCCCCGCAAGGCGGACGCTGCTCCGGCGCCTGAAGGAGAATAACCATGCTGCAACCCTCTCGCAGAAAGTATCGCAAAGAGCAGAAGGGCCGCAACACCGGTCTGGCGACCCGTGGTACCCACGTGTCGTTCGGCGAATTCGGTCTGAAGGCCACCGGCCGTGGCCGTCTGACCGCCCGTCAGATCGAAGCTGCTCGTCGTGCCATCAATCGTCACATCAAGCGTGGCGGCCGTATCTGGATTCGCATTTTCCCGGACAAGCCGATCTCGCAAAAGCCTGCCGAAGTCCGTATGGGTAACGGTAAGGGCAACCCGGAGTACTGGGTTGCTGAAATTCAGCCCGGCAAGGTGCTCTACGAAATGGAAGGGGTTAGCGAAGAGCTCGCGCGTGAAGCTTTCCGCCTGGCCGCTGCCAAGTTGCCGATTTCGACCACGTTCGTCGCGCGTCATATCGGTGCTTAAGGAGTACTAAGACATGAAAGCCAGCGAACTCCGTTCGAAAGACGCCGCCGAGCTCGGCAAAGAGCTCGAAAGCCTGCTGAAGGCGCAATTCGGTCTGCGTATGCAGAAGGCCACGCAGCAGCTTGCCAACACCAGCCAGCTGCGTAACGTGCGCCGCGACATCGCGCGCGTGCGTACCTTGCTGACCGAGAAGGCAGGGAAATAAAGATGAGCGAAACTCAAAACACCCAAGTGGCCAAGCGCCAGCGTACGCTGGTCGGCAAGGTCGTCAGCAACAAGATGGACAAGACTGTCGTCGTTCTGGTTGAGCGCCGCGTCAAGCACCCCATCTTTGGCAAGATCATCATGCGCTCCGCGAAGTACAAGGCGCACGACGAATCGAACCAGTACAACGAAGGCGATACGGTTGAAATCGCTGAAGGCCGTCCCATCTCGCGCTCGAAGTCGTGGCGTGTGGTGCGTCTGGTTGAAGCCGCACGTATCATCTAAGTAAAAGCAGGTCATCGGAACGGTTCGCCGTTCTGATATAAAACGGCAAGGGCTTATCCCCTTGCCGTTTTTTTTCGTTTACGGATATCCAAGGGCATCATGCGCGGTTTGACGAAGAGGGCTGGGCGGGTGCTGTTGATCGTGGGCGGATTGGCGTTGGCGCCGATCGCGGGCGCCGCGGATCCGGCTACCGTCGGCAGGAACGTGCTGAACGCGGGCCCCGATCCTCGCGTCCAGCTCGATGGCCTGTCGCGCGATCACGCCGCCATCTTCGGCACCCAGGACGAAGACGAGCAGGCCGTGCTGAATCAGGAGCGCGCGGTGCAGACGCAGCAGGATCAATTGCGGATGCTGGAGCGGCTGTTGACCCAGAAGCCGGCCGCAGCGAATCCATCGGCTGCGGCCACCATCCCGTTGAGCAAGCCGACGGATGCACCCATGAATATGGCGCCTTTGGCGCCGACCCCGTCCGGCTCGAAACTGGGCGGCGAGGCGCAGCGCAGCATCGACCAGATGCAAAAGCGTGTCAATGATCTGCGGCGTGGCGTGGATACCTCGGCGCAAGGCGCACGCTGAAGCCGTCGAGTCGATCCCCGTGCTGCCTGGGTCATCGGGATTCGTATCGCGGAACCGATTGAAACCGAACGATGCCTGGACGGGGTCCAGACTCGCCCGACAGGCATGCTGTCCCTGATATAAATGCCGGGCAGGCAGGGTAGTTCACCCTCTAGCAGGCAATCCCTCAGGAGATGGGCATATGCGTATCGCAGCAGGCACACGTGGTTGGATGCAGGCGGCTGTATTGGCGGGTGCGAGCATGGCGGCGTTTGCCGCTTCCGCCCAGGTCGTGTTGAAGGACCAATCGTTTCCCAGGCCCTACGATGACAGCCTGATGGTCGTGGGCAGCGATAGCCGGGTACGGGCAGGCATCGAGGTGCGGGCCGTGGAGAAATTGATGCAGCAGGTGGCCGACCAGGGCAAGGCCTTGGACGAACTGCGTGGCAAGAACGACGCCTTGAACCGCAAGGTGGACGAGCAGGCCCAGAAAATCGCGAACCTGGAACGCAAGCAAGGCGACGGCGGGCGCAGCAGTGACAATCAGAAAGGCGATATCGACAAACTGTCCCGTGCTGTGGATAACCAGAAGAGCGAGCTCGACAAGTTGTCGCGCAGTGTGTCGCAGTTGAACAGCGCGGGTAACTCCGGCGATCGCAAGGTCGATGACATGCAGCGACGTATCGACGATCTCAAGCGCAGCGTGGATGATCTGCGCAGCCGCGTGAAGTAGTCACGGGTAGAGGGTGCCTGAACGCGCCTTGCGCATGTTCAGGCCGCCTTCACCGTGTAGCCAGGCAGGCCTGTGTGTTCGCTACGTACGCCGGGCCAGTTCCCGTAACCGCCCTGCAACGCCCGTGGGAAAGTAATACACCGACAGCACGAACAGTATGCCCAGCCACAGCAGCCAGCGGTCTGGTTCGAACAGCAGCGCCAGCGGCGCGACGCCCGCGACGGCGTCGTGGATCACGTGCAGTCCATCCTGCAGGTAGCTTTGGGCGAACACGAACAGGCTGGCGCCGATGATCGCGCCGTACATCGTGCCCATGCCGCCGATCACTACCATCAGCAGAATGTTCAACATGATCTCGAACGAGAGCGATGTGTCCGGACCGTTGTAGCGCAGCCAAAGTGCATAGAGGGCGCCCGCCAGGGTCGCGAAGGCCGCAGCCAGCAGGTTGGACAGGCTGCGATAAAGCACGGTGCGGTATCCGATCGCTTCGGCGCGGAAGGGATTCTCGCGGATCGCCTGCAGCACGCGGCCGAACGGGGAGTTGACGATGCGCAGCAGCATCAGGAACAGCACCACGCACACGGCGGCGATCAGGTAGTAGGTGATGATGCGGCCGTCGATCGTGACACCGAACAGCGGCTCCGACAGGGGACGGTAGGCCGGACGCAGCATCTGCGGCACTTTGAAGTTCAGGCCGTCTTCGCCGCCGGTCAGGTCTGACAGCTGCGACACCAAGGTCTGGAACGCGGCGGCGACGGCCAGCGTGATCATGGCGTAGAAGATGGCCCGCACCCGCAGGCTGGCCAGGCCGATGATCAGCGCAAACACCAGCGATACCGCGAGCCCCGCACCCACGCCGGCCAGGACGGACAGCCAGCTGGCGTCCAGCCGCACGCTGGCAATGGCCACGCCATAGGCGCCGATGCCGAAGAACATGGTGTGGGCGAAGCTGACGATGCCTGTGTAGCCCAGCAGCAGGTCATAGCTGGCGACCAGAACGATGAACACCAGGATCTTGGCCGCCACGGCCAGCGCCTTGGGGCCCGGAAACAGGAAAGGTGCCGCGGCCAGGACCACGACGATGGCGACCAGCATGACCGCGAGCAAGGTGCTGCGCGGCGGATCGCCGGAGAGCAGTCGGAAGGACATGGCGGCGGCTCCTAGCGGTTCGTGACCGGATACACGCCTTGCGGGCGCCACAGCAATATGGCGACCATCAGGGCGATATTCGAAAACAGCGCGGCCTTGGGCATCAGGAAGCCGGTGTAGTTGGCCATCAGGCCCACCAGCAAAGCGCCGATCAGGCAGCCGACGGTGGATCCCAGCCCGCCGATCATGATGACGATGAAGATCAGTACATTCACCTGGGCACCCAGCTGCGGCACGATGGATTGCTGGTAAAGGCCCCACAGCACGCCGCCGAGGCCGGCCAGCATGGAACCGGCCACGAAGACGCCGACGAACAAGTGGCGGATGCGGTAACCCAGGCTCTCGACCATTTCGCGGTCTTCGACGCCCGCGCGGATCAAGAGGCCCAGCTTGGTGCGGTTGAGCAGCCAGAGCATGCCGCCCAACACGCCCAGGCCGACCACCAGCGCGACGATGCGGAATTTCTCGATGGCGGCATCGCCGACCAGCACCGCGCCTCGCAGCGCGTCAGGCAATGGCAGCGACAGCGTCTGCGGGCCCCACAGCATCTTGATGATCTCTTCGCCGATGATCATGCCGCCCATGGTGATGAGGATCTGCTTCAGATGCTGGCCATAGACGGGGCGCACAATCACACGTTCGAACGCGATGCCTACGGCACCAGCCACCAGCATGCCCACGATCAAGGCGGGCAGTACGGCGGCAAGGTTCAGCCACAGGCTGCCGGACTGGGTCCAGTCGGCCATCGAACCCAGCACCGTGGCGGCCATGTAGGCGCCGATCGCGATGAACAGGCCATGGCCGAAGTTCAGTACGTCCATCAGGCCGAACACCAGCGTCATGCCCGAGGCCACGATGAAGATGATCATGCCCATCGCCAGGCCGGCGAAGGTCAGTGTGATCCAGGTCGAGAACGAGCCGATGAGGGGCAGGGCGATGGCGGCCAGTGCCAGGACCAGCAGCACGGGGCGCAGGTCGGCACGCGTGCGCGGCAGCGGGGCGTCGATATCGGCAGCGGTCATTGGTGGGCTCCCAGGGACAGGCCCAGCAGGCGGGTCTGCAGCGCCTCGTCTTGCGCCAGCTGCGTCATGCTGCCAGCGTGCACGACGCGACCGTTGTCCATGACCGCGACGTGATCGCCCACTTGGCGGGCGAAATTGAAATTCTGCTCCACCAGCAAGATGGTGGTGCAGGCCTGCTTGAGTTCGATGAAGGCGTCGATCATGTTCTGGATGATGGCGGGCGCCAGGCCCTTGCTGGGTTCGTCCACCAGCAGCAGGCGACGTGGCTCGATGATGGCGCGAGCCACGGCCAGCATCTGCTTCTGGCCGCCCGACAGCTTGCCGGCGGGGTGCAGCCAGAATTTCCTGAGCGCCGGAAAGAAGCCGAAGATCCATTCCAGTCGGGCGGTGTCGAGTTGAGTGGCGTTAGGCGCCTGGCGGGCCGCCAGCAGGATGTTCTCCTTGACCGACAGGTCGGCAAAGATGCCCATGTTCTCGGGCACATAGGCGATGCCCAGGCGCGCCATGTCGGGGGGCGAGGTGCGTACGCCCGGGCCGCCAGCCGGCGTGCCGTCGAAGGCGATGCGGCCCTGCGTGGCCTTCCACAGGCCCATGATGGTGCGCAGCGTGGTGGTCTTGCCGGCGCCGTTGCGGCCCAGCAGCATGGTGACCGCCGCGGGTGGCACGGCCAGGTCCACGCCGTGCAGGATGTGGTACGCGCCGATATGCGTGTGCACGTCGTTCAGTTCCAGCAGCGGGGCCTGGGTCACTGGGGCGTCCTTACGGAAGGGGCTGTCGAAGGGCTGACGCCCAGGTAGGCCTGTTGCACGATGGGCGAAGCGATCACCTCGGCGGGTTCGCCGTCGGCCATCAACTGGCCGTTGTGCAGCACCACGATGCGATCGGCCAGTTCGCGCACGACGTCCATCTTGTGCTCTACCAGCAGGATCGTCTTGGTCGGGTCCTGCTTGATCTCGCGGATCAGGTCCAGCACGACGGGTACGTCGTCCACGCTCATGCCGGCGGTGGGTTCGTCGAACATGAATACTTGGGGTTCAAGCGCGATCAGCATGGCGATCTCGAGCTTGCGTTGATCGCCATGCGGCAAGTCGGCGGCCAGCTGGTCGCGGCGTGCGGTGAGCCGTGTGCGCTCCAGCAAGGCGTCGGCGCGTGTCAGCAGATTGCGGTCGTCGTCCCAGGTGCGCCAGAGTCGGATCTGGCGCCAGCCCAGGCCTTGCTGGCGCGATTGCAGCGCCAGCCGCACGTTCTCGTGCACGGACAGGCGCGGAAACAATTGCGTGAGTTGAAACGCGCGACCCAGGCCGGCGTGCATGCGGGCCGGCGCCGACAGGCCGGTCAGGTCGCGGCCGTTCAGATGTACGGAACCCGCGCTGGCACGCAGTTGCCCGGAGATCAGGTTGAAGTAGGTGGTCTTGCCCGCGCCGTTGGGGCCGACGATGGCCGTCAGGCTGCCGGGCGTGAAGCGGCAGCTCACGGCGTTGACGGCCACGTGACCGCCAAAGCGGATCGTGAGCGATTGGGTTTCCAGCATGGAAGACAGGGCTCAGCGTTTGTTCTGGATCGGCACGGCCATCTGGTCGGGCGTGATTTCCTTGACCAGGTCCTGCACGGCCCACGGCACCGAGGGGTCGTTCTTGATGCGGAAGTGGTACATCGACTGCATGGCCTGGTGGTCTTCGGGACGGAAGATCATCTTGCCCTTGGGCGTGTCGAAGCTCATGCCCTCCATGGCTTTGATCAGCGTGTCCGTGTCGGAATTGCCGGCGGTCTTGTTCAGCGCGGCCACCAACGCGATACCGGCCGACATGCCGCCGGCAGTGAAGAAGTCCGGGGGCTGGCCATAGCGCTTCTGATGTTCGGCCACCAGCCAGTCGTTGATCGGGTTCTTCGGAATGCCGTAGTAGTAATAGGTGGCGCCTTCCATGCCGGCCAGCGGCTTGAGCGGCGTCATGGCGGCGAGCGTGTTGCCGCCGGTGGCGATTTCAATGCCGAAGCGCTTGGGGTCCAGGTCGGCGATCTTGAACGGATTGCCGGCGCCTGCCCACAGGATGAAGATGATCTTGCGGCCGGGCTTGTCCTTGAGCGCGTCGAACAGGCGCTGGGCACCCGCCGTGAAGTCGGTGGCATTGGCCGGCAGGTATTCCTCGTGCACGATCTTGGCCTGCTTGAGCGCGCCCTTGAAGGCCTTGACGCCGTCGCGGCCGAACGCGTAGTCCTGTGCCAGCATCGCGATGGACGTGCCAGCCTGGTCGAAGGCGACGGCGTTGGCGATGGCGTCCTGCGAGGAATTGCGGCCCGTGCGGAAGATGTACTTGTTCCACTTGTCGCCCGTGATCGAATCGGCAACGGCGGGCTCCACCAGCAGGATCTTCTCGTATTCCTCGGCGATGGGCAGCATCGCCAGCGCAACGCCGGACGACGTGGGGCCCACGGCGATGTCGGCGTTGTCGTCGGCATAGGCGGACGCGAGCTGGGCGCGTGCGACGTCCGGCTTGCCTTGGTTGTCTTTTTCGATGACGCGAATCTTGCGGCCGGCCACCGTCATGCTGCCCTGGGTGGCATATTCCAGGCCCAGCATCAGGCCGTTGTGGGTCTGCTTGGCATAGGCCTCCAGCGGGCCGGTCTTGTCGTAGACATGCGCCACGACGAAATCCTTGGCCGCGGCGGCGGAACTCATGCACAGGCCAACCAGCGTGGCAAGCAATAAGCGTTTCATGGAAGTCTCCTTGTTCTACGGATTGCCGGCGGCGGCAACGGCGCCTGAGGTGGCAAGAAAGCGGCGGACGGCGTCGATCTGCGGCGCGACGTTCAGCGCAGGGGCATGGCCGCAGTCGGGGAAGTCGATGCGTTGGGCGCGTGGACCGCGTTCGGTCATGGCATGCGCGACCTCGGGCAGCAGCAGGTCGGAATCGGCGCCGCGCAGCAGCAGCAGTGGTATGTCCAGGCTGTCGTATTCGGTCCAGCGCTCGTAGTCGGTGGGGTGATGGCTGAACTGGCCGACGATGGCCGGATCGTAGTGGGCGGTGACGCGGCCGTCGGACAAGCGGCGCACCGACGTTTCTGCCATGCGGCGCCATTGTTCGTCGCTTTGCCAGCCGTAGGGCTTGTAGGCGGCGCGCAGCCAGGTCTCGAGTTCCGTTACCGTGTCGAAGGCAGGCGGATTGCCGGCATACGCCAGGATGCGTGCGATGGCCGGTTGCGGCAGCGTGGGGCCGATATCGTTGACCACCAGGTGCGAGACGCGACCTTTGAGCGTGGTGGCGGCGGCGAGCATGCCGGTGGCGCCACCCATCGACGTGCCGACCCAGCGCACCCGTGTCAGCGCCAGCCCGTCGAGCAGGGCCCGGGCCAATCTGGCGTAGAACCCGAGCTGGTACTCCGCGACCGGATCCGGACTCCATTGAGACAGGCCGCGACCGATCGTGTCGGGGCAGATGATGCGATAGTCATCGGCCAGCGCCTGCGCCAGTTCGTCGAAATCGCGACCGGTCCTGGCCAGGCCATGCCACATGATGAGCGCGGGGGCGCCGGGGTCACCCCACTCGGTGTAGTGCAGCTCGCGGCCCTCGCAGCGCAGATAGCGTGAAGCCGGTGCGTGGCGGACGGCCTGGATGGACGCGTTGGCCATGAGTCTCCTCCCGGGTTGTCCAGGTTGTATGCTTATCGGGCTGAATATAGACTTGCGCCGAGCGCGGCCACAATGCGCCAGACCACCTGTGGCAGGGTGAGTCAAGAATATGTAGACGCAGGATCACGAGCGACCAGCCCGACCCCGCGAACCAGGAGACAGCGCCATGCCCGATACGGAATTTGCCATTTCGGCCATTGCCGGCGCCGAGCGCCGCGACCAATGGCGCGCGGCCTTGTCCGATGCCTTCGGGCCGTTCGAGGTGCATCACGGCCAGGGCGGCCGTTTCGCCGGTCATGTGCGCTACGTGCGGCGGGCCAGCCTGCAGTTCAACGACCTGCACTATCAGGGACAGAAGATCGAGCGCACTGCCGGCAACGTGTCCCGGCTGGACCAGGAGTTCTACACGTTCGGCCTGCCGTTGGCAGGCCCGCTGGCGGTTCAGCAGCAGGGCCGCGAATTCCAGGTCGAGCCGGGTTGCGTCTACCTGATGAACCAGAGTCTGCCCTACCAGGCCACTGCCTTGGGCGTCGACGGCTACCGCAGCCTGAGCGTGTCGTTTCCGCGCAGCGCACTGTCGCAACGCGATTCCCGCATCGGTCCGTTCTACAAGCTGCGCGTCGATGACGGATCGCCACGGGGGGCGATGCTGGCCAGCTACATGGACCACCTGTTCAAGGGCCTGGACGGTTGGACGGCGGCCGAAGCGGCGGAACTGGGCGAACGGCTGATCGACCTGATCGTGCTGTTCGTCGTGCAGCCAGGACAGGGCCATGCGTCGGCTTCAGACAGCAGCGTCACCATGGCGCACCGGCAACGGGCCATGGCCTATATCCGCCAGCATCTCGCCGATCCGGCGCTGACGCCTCTGCAGGTCGCGCAGGGCTGTGGCTTGTCGGTGGCCTATCTGCACCGCGTCTTCCAGGCCGGTGACCTGTCCGTGGAAAGCTTCGTGTTCGACCAACGCCTGGAGCGCTGCCGGGAATTGCTGCTGAATCCCGCACAACGTCACCGCGGTATCGCCGAATTGGCCTACCAGGCCGGCTTCGCGCATCCCTCGCACTTCAGCCGCCTGTTCAAGCAGCGATTCGGCATGTCGCCGCGCGAGTGGCGCTCGCGCGGCTAGATCGCAGCGGTACGACAGCGAAAAAAGGCCCGCTTGCGCGGGCCTTGTCGTATCCGGCGTCGGGTCGGACACCGCGTCAGAAGGGCGAGGGCTGGGTCGAGAGGTTGACGACGGTATTGCTCTTCAGATCAACGAGGATGTGCTCGGACGGCAGGCCGTCGGCCAGCTTCAACATGATCGCCATCAGCGGCTTGAAGCGGGCCTTGAACATGTCCGCCAGGGTGTTCGCATCACTGACGCGGTCTCCGTTGAGCTGCAGGCCGGCGTTGGTCTGGCTCAGCGCCTGCGCCAGCAGCTTGTACTGGCTGGCGCGTTGGGCCGGAATGTCGGCATAGGCCAGGTCGCCGGCGTTGGCCAGGCGCACGAAATCGCCCGCCAGGTCCAGCGCCTGCCACTTCGCGAAGTCCGTCAACTGCATGCCATGCGCTAGGGCCAGCGCCTGTGCGCGGTTCTGGGCGTCGGCAAGGTCTGCGGCATACGCAGGGTTGCTGGCATTGGGGCCGCCGGCGGTGTACAGGCAGTTGAAGAACTCGGGCGTCAGCTTGTTCTGGTCACCGGTGTTCTTCAGTTCCGCCAGCGTCACCGTGGTACGCAGCTGCGACAGCACCAGCATGTCGGCGCCTGTCAGGGGGCTCTTGACCAGCTCGCGCATTTCGCAGCGCCAGTCGTCGTTGAGCAGGCGCAGGCGCACCAGTTCGCTCATGTAGCGATAGTTGAAGTCGCCATAGTCCTTGGCGTCCAGGATGGACACGTTCCAGCGCGGCGGTACGTCATACGCGTTCTCGGCGCGGTACAGGTCGAACAGCTCGTCGAAGCGCGGTACCTTGTCCAGGCGGATCGTCTTGACCTCGACCTCGGTGGCGCTTTGCAGCGTCATGATCTTGTAGGCCGGCACGTAGGCGGCCATGGACGGAGCCTGGATGTTGAACAGCGCCGTGTCGCCGCCATACGTGCGCACCGCCATGTCATTGAAATGCATGTGGCCGCCCACGTGGAGCTTCAGGCCGGTCTCGGCCAGCGCGCGGGTGGTGTTTTCCGCCGGGCGGCGCACCATCTGCATCTTGTTGGCGCCCAGCAGCGCTTCGATGTCGTCCGAGGCGCCGTTGAAGAATTCCGTCATCGGGAAATGGCTGAACGCGATCACCTGCTTGCCCTGCGCCTTGCCGCGGGCCACCACATCGGCCAGCCACTTGATCACGTGGGACTTGTGCGTGAGCATCTTGTTGTAGCCCTGGTCGCCCGAACCGGTGAAGTCATTCGGGCCGGTACCCGTCGGCACGTAGACGTTGGCGTCCAGGCCCACCAGCCACACGCCCTTGACGGGTTCGACCACGTAGGACGTGTCCGGCACCATCTTGCACAGGGTGTAGTTCGACGGCTTGTTGGGGCCGCCCGTGCCCTGGGCGCAGATTTCGTACTGGCGATTGATCCAGCCGGCTTGCGACAGCGCGGTGTTGTAGTTGTAGTCCTCGTACTTGTAGGTGCTGTACGGGGTTTCGTAATACACATACTGCGGCTTGGGCATGAAGCCGTGCTGGGCCAGGGCGTCGGTAATGCCCGCATACCCCATGTGCAGCACTTCTTCGGTGCAGTAGGTGTTGCCCACGCGAGCCCAGTCGCCGGCATAGGGTGTGCTGCAGGCGGCGTTGCCGCCGCGGCTATAGATGGGCTGCGAGAAGCCGATGGCGCCGGTGGCCGGGTCCAGGCCCAGGTAGTCGCTCTTGCCGTTGGCCTGGTTGAAGGGCCGTACCGGATCGTGGTTGCCGGGGGCGGCGAAGAACTGGATGCCGTACTTGCCTGCGTACTCGTCCATTATCTTGACCAGGCCGCGCATGTGCACCGGCTGGCCGTCGTCCGAGAAGTCGCCGGGCAGGGCGATGTACTTCACGCCGCGCCTGGCCGCGTCATCCAGTGCCGCCAGGAACGCAAAGTAGTTTTCGTTGAACAGCCGCGTCGACGTCAGCTGCGCATACATCGTGCGGATGGTGGCGTTGTCGCCGCGCTTCGGGTTGGGGATGCCGGGGAATGACCCGTCCTTGAAATCCGCATAGATGTCATGGAAGTGGATGTCCGGCATGAAGGCCACCTGCACAGGGGCGGGTGGCGGCGTTGCTGGCGTTTCGGCTACCGGAGGCGCGTTGCCGTTGTCGTCGTCCTTGTCGCCACCGCAGGCGGCAAGCAAGGCCGTCAGCGCCACCGCGCCCGCGCAGCGGGCGAAACGTTGATATCGGTTCATGGTGCTTCTTTCTCTTTTCGGAACAAGTTCTTCTTCAGGCGACTATTTCCCCGTTCCTGGGAAGTCGCGCCCGCGAGCGAGGCGCAATCCTGGGGGTTCAGGATGACAGCGTGATGAAAGAATGGCGCCAAAGCTGTCCACGAACGTCTGCACCGGCAGGCGAAAAAAAAGCCCCTTGCGGGGCTTTTTGCGAGAGGGCGCTTGGGTCAGATGTGCGTGATGAACTTCGTGACCAGGTAGCCATCGAACGTTTCGAGGCCGCCTTCGCTGCCGATGCCGCTGTCCTTGATGCCGCCGAACGGCGTCTCGGCCAGGGCGCTGCCGAAATGGTTGATGTTGACCATGCCGGCTTCCAGGCCGTTGGAGACCTTGGTGGCGGTCTGCAGCGAGTTGGTGAACACATAGGAAGACAGCCCGAACGGCAGGCTGTTGGCGCGCGCCAGCACTTCATCGGTGTCGGTGAAGCGAACCACCGGCGCGACCGGACCGAAAGGTTCTTCGGTCATCAGCATGGAGTTGTCGGGCAGGTCGGTCACGACCGTGGGGGCGAAGAAGAAGCCCTTGCGGTCCAGGGGGCCACCGCCCACCACCACCTTGCCGCCGTGCTTCTTGGCGTCGTCGATGAAGGCGCTCATGGCGGGGACGCGGCGCTCGTGGGCCAGCGGACCCATGTCGGTGCCGGCTTCCAGGCCGTCGCCGACCTTGATGTTCTTGAGCACGTCGGTAAAGCGCGCCAGGAACTGTTCGTAGGCGCCGTTCTGTACGTAGAAGCGGGTGGGCGACACGCAGACCTGGCCAGCGTTGCGGACCTTGAACTTGGCCAGCATGGTGGCGGCGCGGTCGATGTCGGCGTCATCGAACACCAGCACGGGCGAATGGCCGCCCAGCTCCATGGTGACGCGCTTCATGTGTGCGCCGGCCAACGCGGCCAGCTGCTTGCCCACCGGCACGGAACCGGTGAACGAGACCTTGCGCACGATGGGCGAACGGATCAGGTAGTCGGAAATCTTGGCGGGTTCGCCCCAGACGATGTTCAGGCAGCCCTTGGGCAGGCCGGCATCGTGGAACATGCGGGCGATGGCCATGACGGCGCTGGGCGAGTCTTCAGGACCCTTCAGCACCACCGTGCAACCGGCGCCGAGTGCGGCGGCGATCTTGCGGATGGCCTGGTTGTACGGGAAGTTCCAGGGCGTGAACGCGGCGCAGACGCCAATGGGTTCGCGCACGACGATCTGGCGCACATCGGGGTTGCGCGGCTGAATCACGCGGCCGTAGATGCGGCGACATTCCTCGGCGTGCCAGTCGGCGTGCTCGGCGCAGGAAGTGACTTCGCCGACCGCTTCGGCCAGGGGCTTGCCCTGGTCCAGCGTCATGTTGCGGCCGATTTCCTTGGCGCGTTCGCGCGACAGCGTGGCGACCTTGCGCAGGATGGCGGAACGGTCCATGGGAGAAGATTTCTTCCAGGATTCGAACGCGCGCTGGGCGGCGGCTAGCGCGCGATCCAGATCCGCTTCGGTGGCGTGGGGCAGCTGGCCGAGCACTTCCAGCGTGGCCGGGTTGATGACGTCCTGGGTGCGCCTGCCCTCGCCGGCAACGAATTCGCCGTCGATATACAGCGCCAACTGTTCATACATGCCTGTCTTTCCTTGCGAAATAGGAGTGGGTAGCGATCGCGGTCGCCCATGCCAGTCTAAACCAGCTTGCCGGCCGCGGGGAGGTCCAATTCCGGCGGCCGCCTAGGAGCCAATGGACGGCGCTTGCATGCGACGGGCGCGGTCGACAAAATGGTGCATCTTTGGCTGTCTATATAAATCCATTGTGCAACCCGTCGATACGCGTCCGCCCGGCCAGCCCAGTGTCTATTCCCGCGTTTTCTTCCGTTTCATCGATTGGCTGCGCCATCGGATCGCGCTGGCGTCCCTGGTGGGTGACCATCCCATCTTCAAGAACAGCCAGTTCCCGTGGGTGGCCGCGCTCGAGGCCCAGGCACCCGCCATCCGTGCCGAACTGGTGGCCCTGTTGGCCGAGCGCCAGCAACTGCCGTCCTTTCATGAACTGTCCCCTGATGTGGGCATGATCACGTCCGACGACCAGTGGAAGACCTTCGTTTTCATGGGCTACGGACTGCGCTCCGAGCGCAACCTGGCGCGGTGCCCGGCCACCGCCCGGGCGCTGCAGGGCATCCCGGGCCTGCGCACCGCGTTCTATTCCATTCTGGAACCCGGCAAGCGCATCCCCTTGCATACCGGCCCCTATAACGGCGTGCTGCGCCTGCACCTGGGGCTGGTGGTGCCCGAGCCGGCCGAGCGTTGCTGGATCGAGGTGGGAGGCGAGCGCTATTGCTGGCGGGAAGGCGAGGCCGTGGTGTTCGACGATCTGTACCCCCACCAGGTGCACAACGACACGGCCGGCACTCGGGCCGTGCTGTTCGTCGACTTCGAGCGCCCCTGCCGGGCGCCCATCAGGTGGCTCAACCGGCTGGTGCTGATGGCCGCGCCGTTCACCGACGAAATCCGTCGCGGCAAGGCCAACCACGATGCCTGGGAGCGGAATTACTATCGCGACAAAACGGGGGCAGATTGATCGCCCCGTGTCACTGGCCTGGCAAATGTCCCAGGACCGCCGCTCGTGTCGAGTTTTCCACAGGCGCTGTCGCGTATTTGCTCACTATCTCAACAAAGGGCTTGCGCTCAAAATCTAACCAGGCTAGAATGGTCAGCTTTCCCAGATTGTCGATTGGCCAGGACTAGCCCGGGCCAACGTGTTGGGGGAATACCCGCAGGATTTCAACCCAGGGTCGTTGCGTTGCCACCAGTTGATGGTCTTTGAAGCGAAAGCTTGAAGCACCAGCCAACAATAAAGCAGGGCGGCTGACCTGACGGGACCAAAACTGGCAGGAATTGCAGTGTTCCCTTTTTTGGGGAAAACCGTATTTCCAGTTAAGTTGGAACAGGAAAAATCATGATCCAAATGCAGACCACGCTGGACGTGGCCGATAACACTGGTGCGCGTCATGTCATGTGCATTAAGGTGCTCGGTGGCTCCAAGCGCCGTTATGCCGGTATCGGCGACATCATCAAGGTGAGCGTCAAAGATGCGGCTCCGCGCGGACGCGTCAAGAAAGGCGAAATTTACAATGCCGTGGTGGTTCGTACCGCCAAGGGCGTGCGCCGTAAAGACGGTTCGCTGATTCGTTTCGGTGGCAATGCCGCCGTGTTGCTCAACGCCAAGCTGGAGCCCATCGGCACCCGCATCTTCGGACCCGTTACGCGTGAACTGCGTACCGAGAAGTTCATGAAGATCGTGTCGCTGGCCCCGGAAGTGCTGTAAGGAGCCCTACGATGAACAACATTCGTAAAGGCGACGAAGTCATCGTCCTGACCGGCCGCGACAAGAAGCGTCGCGGTACCGTGCTGGCCCGCGTTGATGCCGACCACGTCCTGGTCGAAGGCGTCAACGTCGTCAAGAAGCACGTGAAAGCCAACCCGATGGCCAACAACCCGGGTGGCATCGTCGAAAAGACCATGCCGATCCACATCTCGAATGTGGCGCTCTTCAACCCCGCCACCGGTCGTGGCGACCGCGTCGGCGTGCAAGAAGTCGAAGGCCGCAAGGTTCGCGTGTTCCGTTCCAATGGTGCCGTTGTCGGCGCCAAGGCGTAAGGGGCGAAAGACATGTCTCGTTTGCAAGATTTCTACAAGAGCAAGGTCGCTGGCGACCTGCAGGCCAAGTTCGGCTACAAGAGCGTCATGGAAGTGCCGCGCATCACCAAGATCACCCTGAACATGGGTGTCTCGGAAGCCGTCGCCGACAAGAAGGTCATCGAACACGCTGTGGGTGACCTGACCAAGATCGCTGGCCAAAAGCCGGTCATCACCAAGACCAAGAAGGCTATCGCCGGTTTCAAGATCCGCGAAAACTACCCGATTGGTTGCATGGTCACGCTGCGTGGTCAACGCATGTACGAATTCCTGGATCGCCTGGTGGCGGTTGCGCTGCCTCGCGTGCGCGACTTCCGCGGTATCTCGGGTCGTGCGTTCGACGGCCGTGGCAACTACAACATCGGGGTGAAAGAGCAGATCATTTTCCCCGAAATCGAGTACGACAAGATCGACGCGCTGCGTGGGCTGAACATCAGCATCACCACCACCGCGAAGACCGACGAAGAAGCCAAGGCGCTGTTGACGGCCTTCAGCTTCCCGTTCCGTAACTAAGGGGCTGATGACGTGGCTAAACTTTCCCTCATCAATCGCGACATCAAGCGCGCCAAGCTGGCTGACAAGTTCGCTGCCAAGCGCGCTGAGTTGAAGTCGATCATCGACGACCAGTCGAAGACCGACGAAGAACGTTACCAAGCTCGGCTCAAGCTGCAACAGCTGCCGCGCAATGCCAACCCGACGCGTCAACGTAACCGTTGCGTGGTCACCGGTCGTCCGCGCGGTGTGTTCCGCAAGTTCGGCCTGACGCGCCACAAACTGCGTGAAATGGCGATGAAGGGCGAAATCCCCGGCATCACCAAGGCCAGCTGGTAGGAGAAACAATATGAGCATGAGCGATCCCATCGCCGATATGCTGACCCGCATTCGCAATGCGCAGCAAGTGGACAAAGTTACGGTGAGCATGCCCTCCTCGAAGCTGAAGGCGGCTATTGCCGCTGTGCTGAAAGACGAAGGCTACATCGACAGCTTTGAAATCAAGGGCACCCAGGCCAAGCCTGAGCTCGAGATCACCCTGAAGTACTACGCTGGCCGTCCGGTTATCGAGCGCATCGAACGCGTCTCGCGCCCTGGTCTGCGTATCTACAAGGGCCGTACCAGCATTCCTCAGGTCATGAACGGCCTGGGCGTGGCTATCGTTTCGACCTCGCGCGGCGTCATGACCGACCGTAAGGCTCGCGCCAACGGCGTCGGCGGCGAAGTGCTGTGCTACGTGGCCTAAGGAGAAATTCGAATGTCACGTATCGCTAAGTATCCGGTCGAACTGCCCAAGGGTGTCGAAGCTGACATCAAGCAGGATCAGATCACTGTCAAGGGCCCGCTGGGTTCCTTGACCCAAGCCCTGACTGGCGACGTCACGGTTGCGTTGGACAACGGCAAACTCACGTTTGTCGCCGCCAACGAAACCCGTCACGCCAACGCCATGTCGGGTACCGTGCGCGCGCTCGTGGCCAACATGGTCAACGGCGTGAGCAAGGGATTCGAGCGCAAGCTGAATCTGGTTGGCGTGGGTTACCGCGCCTCGATTCAAGGCGACGCCGTTAAGCTGCAGCTCGGTTTCTCGCACGACGTTTTGCACCAGTTGCCGGCCGGTATCAAGGCCGAATGCCCCACCCAGACGGAAATCGTCATCAAGGGCTCCAACAAGCAAGTCGTCGGTCAGGTGGCCGCTGAAATCCGCGCGTACCGCGAACCCGAACCCTACAAGGGCAAGGGTGTGCGTTACTCGGACGAACGCGTCGTCATCAAAGAAACCAAGAAGAAATAACGGCGCACGCAAGGACGAATCATGGACAAAAAAGTTTCCCGTTTGCGTCGTGCGGTTCCGACCCGCCGGAAGATCAACGAGCTGCGCGTTCACCGCCTCTCGATCTTCCGCTCGAACCAGCACATCTACGCCAATATCATTTCGCCGGAAGGCGATCGCGTTCTGGTCAGCGCCTCGACGGTGGAAGCCGAAGTGCGTGCGCAACTGGCCGGCCAAACCGGTCAGGGCGGCAACAAGGCCGCTGCTTCGCTGGTTGGCAAGCGCGTGGCCGAAAAGGCCAAGGCTGCCGGTATCGAACTGGTCGCTTTCGATCGCTCGGGCTTTCGTTACCATGGCCGCGTGAAAGCGCTGGCCGATGCCGCGCGTGAAGCCGGCCTGAAGTTCTAAGCGAGGATCTGTCAAATGGCTAAAGTACAAGGCAAGAACGCCGCGGAAAAAGAGAACGATGACGGCCTCCGCGAAAAGATGATCGCGGTCAACCGCGTGAGCAAAGTGGTCAAGGGTGGTCGCACCATGAGCTTTGCCGCGCTGACCGTGGTTGGCGATGGCGATGGCCGCGTCGGCATGGGCAAGGGCAAGGCGCGTGAAGTGCCGGTGTCCGTTCAGAAGGCTATGGAACAGGCCCGTCGCGGCATGTTCAAGGTGGCCCTGAAGAACGGCACGCTGCACCACACCGTGGTCGGCAAGCATGGCGCCGCTACCGTGCTGATTTCGCCCGCTGCTGAAGGTACCGGCGTTATCGCCGGCGGCCCGATGCGCGCTATTTTCGAAGTGATGGGTGTGCGTAACGTGGTTGCCAAGAGCCTGGGCTCGAGCAACCCCTACAACATGGTTCGCGCCACGTTGAATGGCCTGCGCGCCTCCCTGACCCCGGCGGATGTTGCTGCCAAGCGCGGCAAGACCGTCGAAGAAATCCTGGGGTAAATCATGGCTCAGAAGCAGATCAAAGTGACCCTCGTGCGCTCCGTGATCGGTACCAAGCAATCGCACCGTGACACGGTTCGCGGTTTGGGCTTGGGCCGCATCAACAGCAGCCGCGTGCTGGTCGATACGCCCGAGGTGCGTGGGATGATCCGTAAGGTGGATTATCTCGTTTCCGTCTCGGAAGCCTAAGGAATCACCATGTCGGATATGCAACTTAATTCGCTGAAGCCCGCTGAGGGCAGCAAGCACGCCAAGCGCCGCGTCGGCCGTGGTATCGGTTCGGGTCTGGGTAAAACCGCCGGCCGTGGCCACAAGGGTCAGAAGTCGCGCTCGGGCGGTTTCCATAAGGTTGGCTTCGAAGGCGGTCAAATGCCGCTGCAGCGTCGCCTGCCCAAGCGTGGTTTCACCCCGCTCGGTCAGCACCTGTACGCCGAAGTCCGTCTGTCGGACCTGCAAGCCCTGCCCATCGACGAAGTCGACGTGCAAGTGCTGAAGGCGGCTGGCGTGATTGGCCAGGCGGTTCGTTACGCCAAGGTCATCAAGTCGGGTGAACTCTCGCGCAAGGTCGTGCTCAAGGGCATTACCGCGACGGCTGGCGCTCGCGCCGCCATCGAAGCCGCGGGCGGCTCGCTTGCTTGATCACGAGGTGACGAGTGGCTAACGCGCAGGCATTGGGCAAAACCGGAGCACGGTACGGCGACCTTAAACGCCGCCTCGTGTTCCTGGTGCTCGCCCTGGTGGTTTACCGTTTGGGTACACACATCCCCGTACCGGGTATCAACCCGGATGCGCTGGCGGACTTGTTCCGTCAGAACCAGGGCGGGATCCTGGGCCTGTTCAACATGTTCTCGGGCGGGGCGCTCTCGCGCTTCTCGATTTTTGCCCTGGGGATCATGCCGTACATTTCGGCATCCATCATCATGCAGTTGATGTCGGTGGTGGTGCCGTCGCTGGAAGCGCTCAAGAAAGAGGGCGAAGCCGGTCGTCGGAAGATTACCCAATACACCCGCTACGGCACGGTCGTGCTGGCGCTGGTGCAGGCTGTGGGCATTTCGGTAGCGTTGGAGTCCCAGCAGGGACTGGTGATCGATCCGGGCATGCTGTTCCGCTTTACGACCGTCGTGACCCTGGTCACTGGCACCATGTTCGTCATGTGGCTGGGTGAACAGATCACGGAACGTGGTCTTGGCAACGGGATTTCCATCCTGATCTTCGCAGGTATCGTTGCGGGTCTGCCCGCGGCGCTGGCTGCACTGTTGGACCTGGTCCGCACCAACGCGATGTCTGTGCTTTCCGCACTGTTCATCGTGGCTCTGGTGGTGCTGGTTACCGCTTTTGTGGTGTTCGTGGAACGCGGACAGCGCAAGATCACGGTGAACTACGCCAAGCGTCAGGTCGGCAACAAGGTCTACGGTGGTCAAAGCTCGCACTTGCCGCTGAAGCTGAACATGGCCGGGGTGATTCCGCCGATCTTCGCGTCGTCGATCATCCTGTTCCCGGCAACGATCACGAGCTGGTTCTCCAGCAGTGAGAACATGCGCTGGCTTAGCGACCTGGCTGCGGCCCTGTCGCCTCGTCAACCGCTCTACATCACGCTGTACTCGGTCGCGATTATTTTCTTCTGCTTTTTCTACACGGCTCTGGTGTTCAACAGCCGCGAAACGGCGGACAACCTGAAGAAGAGTGGTGCGTTTGTTCCGGGCATTCGTCCGGGTGAACAAACAGCGCGCTACATCGACAAGATCCTGATGCGTCTGACGCTCGCAGGTGCCATCTACATCACGTTGGTGTGCCTGTTGCCGGAATTCTTGGTGATGCGCTGGAACGTTCCCTTCTATTTCGGTGGTACGTCTCTGTTGATTATTGTGGTGGTGACGATGGATTTCATGGCGCAGGTTCAGGCCTACATGATGTCTCACCAGTACGACTCGTTGCTCAAGAAGGCTAACTTCAAGGGCGCGGGTTTGCCGATGCGGTAAGCAAAAGAATGTCCAAGGACGACGTCATTCAGATGCAAGGCGAGGTTCTTGAGAACCTCCCGAACGCGACATTTCGCGTCAAGCTCGAAAACGGCCACGTGGTGTTGGGCCATATTTCCGGCAAGATGCGTATGCATTACATCCGGATCCTGCCGGGTGACAAGGTCACAGTGGAGCTCACGCCCTATGATCTGACGCGAGCCAGGATAGTTTTCCGCTCCAAATGAGCGGAACCGGATTACGGAAAATTAGGAGTCAACCATGAAAGTAATGGCATCGGTTAAGCGGATCTGCCGCAACTGCAAAGTTATCAAACGTCACGGCGTGGTGCGTGTTATCTGCACCGACCCGCGTCACAAGCAGCGTCAAGGCTAACTCGGGTTAGCGACTACGCAACAGATTTATTCAAGGAATAGTCATGGCCCGTATTGCTGGCATTAACATCCCGCCGCAACAGCACGCCGAGATCGGCCTGACCGCCATTTTTGGCATCGGTCGTACGCGCGCTCGCAAGATTTGCGAAGCGGCAAACGTACCCTTTGACAAAAAGGTCAAGGATCTGAACGACGCTGAATTGGAACGCGTCCGCGAACATGTTGGTTTGTTCACGGTTGAAGGCGACCTGCGTCGTGAAGTACAGCTCTCGATCAAGCGTTTGATCGACCTGGGAACCTACCGCGGTATGCGTCACAAGCGCGGTTTGCCCGTGCGCGGCCAGCGCACTCGCACCAACGCCCGGACCCGCAAGGGCCCGCGTCGTGCTGCTGCGTCCCTGAAGAAATAATCGAGGAACTGGATTATGGCGAAAGCTTCCACCAGCGGCGCTTCGCGCGTGCGCAAAAAGGTCAAGAAGAACGTCTCGGACGGCATCGCGCACGTTCACGCTTCGTTCAACAACACCATCATCACCATCACCGACCGTCAGGGCAACGCTTTGTCGTGGGCCACTTCGGGCGGTGCTGGCTTCAAGGGTTCGCGTAAGTCGACCCCGTTCGCCGCGCAGGTCGCTGCTGAAACGGCTGGCCGCGTTGCGCTGGAATACGGCATCAAGACGCTGGAAGTTCGCATCAAGGGCCCCGGTCCTGGCCGCGAATCCTCCGTTCGCGCTCTGAACGCGCTGGGCATCAAGATTTCGAGCATTGCCGACATCACGCCCGTTCCGCACAACGGCTGCCGTCCGCCGAAGCGTCGTCGTATCTAAAGGGAATCCACATGGCACGTTATATTGGACCCAAATGCAAGCTCTCGCGCCGCGAGGGTACTGACCTGTTCCTGAAGAGCGCCCGTCGCTCGCTGGATTCCAAGTGCAAGCTGGATTCCAAGCCTGGCCAACACGGCCGCACTTCGGGTGCCCGCACTTCCGACTACGGCCTGCAGCTGCGCGAAAAGCAAAAGCTCAAGCGCATGTACGGCGTGCTGGAAAAGCAATTCCGCAAGTACTTCGCTGAAGCCGAGCGTCGCCGTGGCAACACCGGCGAAACGCTGATCCAGCTGCTGGAATCGCGCCTGGACAACGTCGTCTACCGCATGGGCTTCGGCTCGACCCGCGCTGAAGCTCGCCAGCTGGTGAGCCACCGCGCCATCGAACTGAACGGCCATACCGCCGACATCGCTTCGATGCTGGTCAAGGCTGGCGACGTGGTCTCGATCCGTGAAAAGGCCAAGAAACAAGGCCGTATCAAGGAATCGCTCGACCTGGCCACCAGCATCGGCATCCCCCAGTGGGTGGAAGTCGACACGACCAAGCTGACCGGTACGTTCAAGTCGGTCCCCGATCGCGCTGACGTCGCTCGCGACATCAACGAATCGATGGTCGTCGAACTGTACTCGCGTTAATCACGCCTGCCGGCGCCTCCTTCGCAAGGCGCTGGCGAGCTGGTCTCGCGACCCGTTTGCATGTCCCGCAGCAGCCCGCTTTCCGCCTTTTGGCGGCGGCGGGCTTTGCGGTAAGTATCGGCCGGTGTTTTTTGCACCGACCGAGTTTCATGTTTCACCCTGTCCATCAGCCTTATCGGTGTAACGAGCCGAGGGTATTGAAAAGGAACACAGTACATGTCCACTCAAGGTTTCCTGAAGCCGCGCTCCATTGAAGTCGAACCGGTCGGCACCCACCATGCCAAGATCGTGATGGAGCCGTTCGAGCGTGGCTACGGTCATACGCTGGGCAACGCCCTGCGCCGCATCCTGCTGTCTTCGATGACCGGCTACGCGCCGACCGAAGTCCAGATGACGGGCGTGGTGCACGAATACTCGACCATCCCGGGCGTTCGCGAAGATGTCGTCGACATCTTGCTGAACCTGAAGGGCGTGGTCTTCAAGCTGCACAATCGTGACGAAGTCACCCTGGTCCTGCGCAAGACCGGCGCCGGCACCGTGCTGGCCAGCGACATCGAGCTGCCGCACGACGTCGAGATCATCAACCCCGGCCATGCCATCTGCAACCTGACGGACGCAGGCAAGCTGGAAATGCAGATCAAGGTCGAAAAGGGCCGCGGCTACGTGCCGGGCAACGTGCGCGCGCTGTCGGAAGACCGTACCCACACCATCGGCCGCATCGTGCTGGACGCGTCGTTCAGCCCGGTTCGCCGCGTGAGCTACGCGGTTGAAAGCGCCCGTGTGGAACAGCGCACCGACCTGGACAAGCTGGTCCTGGACATCGAAACCAACGGCGTGATCTCGCCCGAGGAAGCGGTGCGTCAGTCGGCCCGCATCCTGATGGACCAGATCTCGGTTTTCGCTGCCCTGGAAGGCGCTGGCGATTCGTACGAAGCTCCGGTTCGCGGCACGCCGCAGATCGACCCGGTCCTGCTGCGTCCGGTCGACGACCTGGAACTGACCGTGCGTTCGGCCAACTGCCTGAAGGCCGAAAACATCTACTACATCGGCGACCTGATCCAGCGTACCGAAAACGAGCTGCTCAAGACCCCGAACCTGGGTCGCAAGTCGCTCAACGAGATCAAGGAAGTCCTGGCTGCACGTGGCTTGACCCTCGGCATGAAGCTCGAGAACTGGCCGCCCCTGGGCCTGGAGCGTCCCTAAGTCTTGAAGGGTGGCGCCTCTGGAAAGGGGCGTCTCCCGCAGCGCCCGGCCTCACCGCCGGGCGGTTTGCGAAACCGTCGTAAAATGCACCGTTTTCTACCGGACCGCGGCCTGATTGCAGGTTGATAGAAGAGCCGGACAACCCGATGGCGGAAACGCCTTCAATAGATTCAAAGGATACTTATCATGCGTCACGGTAATGGCTTGCGTAAGCTCAACCGCACCAGCAGTCACCGTCTTGCCATGTTCCGCAACATGGCCGTTTCGTTGATCACCCACGAAGCCATCAAGACCACGCTGCCGAAGGCGAAAGAATTGCGCCGCGTCATCGAACCCCTGATCACGCTGGGTAAAGAACCCACCCTCGCGAACAAGCGTCTGGCTTTTGCCCGTCTGCGCGATCGCGACGCCGTGGTGAAGCTGTTCGCCGAAATCGGCCCGCGCTACGCGGCCCGTAACGGCGGCTACACCCGCGTGCTGAAGATGGGTTTCCGTCAGGGCGACAACGCTCCCATGGCTTTCATGGAGCTGGTCGACCGTCCGGAAGTCGATGAAGCCGCTGAGGACAGCGCCGCCGAATAAGCTTCGGTTGCGCGATGAGTAGCAAGGGCGGGTCTTCGGACCCGCCCTTGTTTTTTGTGGCGTCCGGATAAGCGCCGTCCGAGTGAGGGGCAACGGGTACAAGATCCGGTCACGGGCTCAAGTGAAGCGGCGCAGGGCCCGGGATCAGATCAGCGCGTTGGCTGACGGCGCCAGAACGGTCTCCGGGAGCGCCCGCTACGACGCGTGCAGTTCGCCCCGCAATTGTGCCGCGGCGGCCTCCAGCGCCTCTTTAGACGCCTGTGGCGGCATCCGGAAGGTCAGGTCCTGCTGCGCGATGTACTGGGTCGAGGTGACGTCCTGCGGATGGTGCATGGGAATCACGTGCGCATGGGTGTGAGCCACGTGTATGCCCGTGAACGCGAATGCCACGCGGTCTACGTTGTACAGGCGCTTCATGTGCCGCCCCAGCTTCTGGCCCAGGTTGACGATGTGCCCGGCCAGGTCGGCTGGCATGTCTTCGTAGTAGGGGTAGTGCTGCTTGGGGATGATGAGCGTGTGCCCCGCGCGCACCGGCTGGATGTCCAGGAACGCCATCAGGCGGTCGTCTTCGTGGATGATGTGGGCCGGGATTTCGTGGCGGGCGATGCGGCAGAACAGGCAGTTATCGGACATGCTTGCCTCGGTGGGTACGGAGACGCGCGACGGCGCGGCGCAGCCGCAAGTCCGGCCGTGGAGGGCGGTGGCGGCAATACCGATAAAATACCCCGAGTTACATCCCACACGGCTACCCCAAGGAGGCCCCATGTTGCGCGATGACGACGTCGTGCTGGTCATCAGCAACGCGCCGGACCTGCTGCTGGCCAAACGTATCGCCCACGTGCTGGTCGAAGACGGACTGGCGGCCTGCGTGAACCTTGGCGCCCCGGGCCTGTCCATCTACCTGTGGCAAGGCGTGGTCGAGGGGACGGAAGAAATCCCCATTCACATCAAAACCACCTACGCGCGCCACCAGGCCGTGGTCCAGGCCCTGGCGCAGATGCATCCCTACGACGTGCCCGAAATCATTGTGCTGCCGGTCATCGGCGGCGCCGCGCCCTATCTGGATTGGGTGCGCGAGCAGACGGCCGTCCAGCAGAACAAGAGAGACTGATGTTGCAACTCGCGGTTCCAGCCGGCGCACCGGCGCGTGCCTTTTTCTCCAGAATGCTGGCCCTGTTGGCAATGTCGCTCTTGCTGTGGGGTTGGAGTGCGTCGGCGCGCGCCGATGCCGAATTTCTCGAACCGGAAAAGGCCTTTGTCTTCAGTGCGGTGATGGCGGCGCCGGATACGGTCGAGCTGCGTTTTCGCGTCGCGCCCGGCTATTACATGTACCGCGAGCGTTTCGGTATCACGATCAGTCCGTTGGGTGCGGCGACCTTGGGCGAGCCTGTCTATCCGAAGGGGGAGGTCAAGTACGACCCGACCTTCGAAAAGGACATGGAGGTCTATCACAAGGATGTCGTGATCCGGGTGCCGGTGGCCCCAGGCGGCCAGCCTTTCACGCTGACGTTGACCGGCCAGGGCTGCGCCGATGCCGGCCTGTGTTACCCCCCGATGGACAGCAGCGTGAAGCTGACGCCCGTGGCGGGGGGCTATGCCGTGGCGGGCGCCGGCGCGTCCGCCGCGCCGGCATCGTCCGGCGGCCTGAGCGCGCTGGTGAATGCGGGCGATACCGGCCTGGCCGATGCGTTGGGCGGGCTGGGCTGGGTCAAGACGGCCGGCGTGTTCCTGGTGCTGGGCTTGTTGCTGGCGTTCACGCCGTGCGTATTGCCGATGATTCCCATTCTTTCGTCGATCGTGCTGGGCGGGGCCAGCCAGGCCCGCCCGAGTCGCGGCCGGGGCCTGGCGCTGGCCGCGACCTACGTGTTGGGCATGTCCGTGGTCTATACCGCGCTGGGCGTGGCGGCCGGCTTGAGCGGCGCGGGTCTTGCCGCCTGGCTGCAGACGCCCTGGATCCTGACCTTGTTCGCGATTTTGCTGGCGGTGCTGGCGCTCGCGATGTTCGATGCCTTCACCTTCCAGATGCCGTCGGGCATCCAAGCCAAGTTGGCGGAGCGCTCGTCGCGCGTGCCGGGCGGCCGCTACACCGGCGCGTTGGTGATGGGCGCATTGTCGGCCCTGATCGTCGGGCCCTGCGTGGCCGCGCCGCTGGCCGGCGCGTTGCTGTACATCTCGCAGACCGGCGACGTGGTGCTGGGCGGTTCGGCCCTGTTCGCCATGGCCTGGGGCATGGGGGTGCCGCTCTTGATCGTGGGAGCTTCGTCCGGCGCACTGCTGCCCAAGGCGGGCCCCTGGATGGATGGCGTCAAGCGCCTGTTCGGCATGTTGTTGCTGGCGACGGCATGGTGGATGCTGATCCCGGTCGTGCCCACCTGGATGCAAATGACCGGCTGGGCCTTCCTGGCGATTGTCGGGGCCGTGATGCTGCGGGCGTTTGATGCGCTGCCAGCCGGCGCTGGCTCGGCGCGCATGTTCGGCAAGGGCCTGGGGCTGCTGTTGGCCCTGGCCGCCGCGGCGTGGCTGGTGGGGGCGGCCAGCGGCGGGCGCGACGTGCTGCAGCCCTTGTCCCATCTGGCATCGGGCGGCCCGGCCGCGGCCGGCGTGTCGGCCAATGCCGGTGAAGTGCATTTCAAGCGGGTGCGCAACAACGCCGAGCTCGACGCGCTGCTGGCGCAGAGCCAGCAGCCGGTGATGCTGGATTTCTATGCTGACTGGTGCGTGTCGTGTCGCGAGATGGAGCGCTTCACCTTCACCGATCCGGGGGTGGCGCAGCGCATGGCGGGCATGTTGCTGGTGCAGGCCGATGTCACGGCCAACAACGCCGACGATCGCGCACTGCTCAAGCGGTTCCGGCTGTTCGGCCCCCCGGGCATCATGTTCTTCGAGCCGGGTGGCAAGGAATTGCCCGATGCCCGCGTGGTGGGCTTCCAGGACGCCAAGCGTTTCACCGAGTCGCTGGACCGCGTGCTATTGCGCTGAGCGGCGCCCGGCCGCTACCATGAGGACTTGCGTCGCGTGGGCGGCGCCCTCCATCCACCAGGCCGGCGCCCGTGACGTCTTCGACAGTTGCTGCAAGCCAGGACCGCACCGGTCTGATCTATCTTCAATTGATGTTCGTGATGGCCACGTGGGGCCTGAACATCGTCTCTATCAAGTACCTGACACAACACATGGACATCCGGGCCCTGGCGGCCGTGCGGATCGCCGTGGCGTTCGTTGCGGTCACGCTGATCGTCAAGGCCCGTCGTGGCCGCATTCCCCGGCTAGGTCGCGTGGAACTGGGCTGGGTGGCGCTGGCGGGCTTTCTGGTGGTGTACGCGCACCAGACCGCGTTGGTCTACGGCTTGCAGTTCTCGTCAGCCGCCAATGGCACGCTGCTGATGGCCACCAGCCCGCTGTTGTCGGCGCTGCTGGCGGCCTTGTTCTACCGTGAAAAGCTGACGTGGTTGCGCATTGCGGGCGCCTTGCTGGGCCTGGCCGGCGTGGCGATGGTGGTGATCGGCAGCGGCGCGCAGCTGGGCCTGACCGGCTGGGGCGACGCGATCGTGTTCCTGGCGGTCGCGGTGTTCGTGTTCGGCGGGCTGGTGATCCAGCGCATTTCGCGCACGCTCGATCCGCTGGCGATGCTCTGGTACATGTACCTGGCCGGTGGGCTGATGCTGGTGGTGCATGCCGTCCTGACGCCTGGCGCTTACGACACCGAGGGCTGGCGCATGACGTGGTGGCCGTGGATGGTGCTGCTGTTTTCGGCCGTGATCGCCTCGGGCGTCAGCAACATCATCTGGAATGCAGGCATCGCGCGGCTGGGGATCAGCCGCGCGGCGCTGTTCGTGAACTGGCTGCCGATCTTCGGCCTGCTGTTCGCCGCGCTGTTCCTGGACGAACACGTGACGCTGGTGCACGTGGCCGGCCTGGCCTGCATCTTGAGCGGGACCTGGCTCGGCCTGCGCCGCAGCGCCTAGTCGCGGTTCTTGAGCAGCTTGGCCGCCTCGATGGCGAAGTAGGTCAGGATGCCGTCGGCGCCGGCGCGCTTGAACGCCAGCAAGGCTTCCATCATGACCTTGTCGTGGTCCAGCCAGCCGTTGGCGGAGGCGGCCTTGATCATCGCGTATTCGCCGCTGACCTGATAGGCGAAGGTCGGCACACGGAAGGTGTCTTTCACGCGGCGCAGCACGTCCAGGTAGGGCATGCCCGGCTTGACCATGACCATGTCGGCGCCTTCCTGCAGGTCGGCAGCGACTTCGCGCAGGGCTTCGTCCAGGTTGCCCGGGTCCATCTGGTAAGCCATTTTGTTGGACTTGCCCAGGTTGGTGGCGGACCCCACGGCGTCGCGGAACGGGCCGTAGAAGGCGCTGGCGTACTTGGCCGAGTAGGCCATGATCTGGGTGTGGATGTAGCCGTTGGCCTCGAGCGCACGGCGCACGGCGCCGATGCGACCGTCCATCATGTCGCTGGGGGCGACCATGTCGACGCCGGCGGCGGCTTGCGTGAGCGCCTGCTTGACCAGGATCTCGACGGTAGGCTCGTTGACGACGTAGCCGTTTTCATCGATGACGCCGTCCTGGCCGTGGCTGGTGTAGGGGTCAAGCGCTACATCGCACAGCACGCCCAATTCAGGGAAACGTTTTTTCAGCTCGCGAACGACGCGCGGGATCAGGCCGTCGGGATTGGTGGCCTCGATGCCGTCGGGCGTCTTGAGCGACGGATCGATGGCGGGGAACAGCGACAGCACCGGGATGCCCAGCGATACGCATTCTTCGGCCACCGCCATCAGCGTGTCCGGCGAGTAGCGGACCACGCCGGGCAGCGACGGCACGGCTTGCTTCAAGCCCGTGCCTTCGGCCACGAACACGGGGTAGATCAGGTCGTCCACCGTGAGGGTGTTTTCGCGCACCAGGCGGCGGGTGAAGGCGTCGCGACGCAGGCGGCGGGGGCGGGAAACCGGGAAGTCGGGGGTGATGATCTGCGGGTTCATGGTACGACCTTGGGAGAAATCCAGTTTTCTATGTGCGCGCCAGCTTCTTCCAGGCCGATGCGCTCGGGCGCCGAGAAGGGGATGGTGTGCAGGGCGCCGATGTCCGCCAGGTCTTTGCGCACGGAAAACACGGTGCGCATGCGCTGGCCGTAAGGCAGCTTGTCGGCTTTGGTGAGCAACGCCAGCACCGGGCGTCCGGTGGGGGCGATGAAGTTGGCCAGGCGCCGATCCAGTTCGGTGACGCCGCGGCGGATGTCGATGAGCAGCACGATGCCGACCAGCGATTCACGGTCGCGCAGATAGCCGCCCAGGATGTCGGCCCATTTTTCCTTCTCGTTGCGGGCGACCGACGCGTAGCCGTAGCCGGGCAGGTCGACGAGATAGCCGATGTGGCTTTCCGGATCCAGCGGATCGGGCAGGCTGAACATGTTGATCAGGCGCGTGCGGCCCGGCGTCTTGCTCGAGAAGGCAAGGCGGCGCTGGTTGCACAGCACGTTGATGGACGTGGATTTGCCCGCGTTGGACCGGCCGACAAAGCAGACCTCGGGTGCGCCGGCGGGCGGCAACTGGTCGAGGCGAGCTGCCGACGTGAGAAAAGAGGCGCGATGTAGGAGGGACACGGATGGCTTTGGATACGGTTGGTTTCGAGCCCTATTGTATAATCCGGCGTTTGCAACAGTGGTCCCCGTGCGCGGAGCCGTCTCTTTTGCTTACCGTTAAGGGCATTTCGGTACCTACCGGCATGTTCCAGGCAGGCAAAACGGGCAAATCAGGTTCGATACGGTTTTCCAGATGTGCGGGTAGGCGTGGGCGCCTTTTTGCGCCTTGAGCGATGCGATTCGTCGAGGTCTTCATGAAGCGTGTGCTGTCCCGGATGTTGGTTGCGAGCGGGCTGTTGCTCGGCGCCTCCGCCTTATCTACTACGAGTTTCGCCGCCGACGGTGCTGCGGGCCCGGCCAAGCCAGATGCCGCCAAGGGCGGACAGCTGTTTGACCAGGGTGACGCCTCCCGAGGCATCATCGCCTGTGCCTCCTGTCATGGCGCGGCGGGCAACAGCACCATCCCGGTGAACCCCAACCTGGCCACGCAACCCCACGAATACCTGGTCAAGCAACTGACCGATTTCCAGGTCAAGGCGGGCGCCAAGCTGCCCGTGCGCAATGGCCCGGGCGGCAATCCCACCCCCATGACCGCCATGGCGCAGAACCTGACGCCGGCCGACATGCAGAACATCGCGCTGTACCTGGCGCAGCAGCCCCTGAAAGAGCCTGCCACGGCCGGCTACGAGAAGCTGGTTGATCTGGGTCAAAAGATCTGGCGCGGCGGCTTGCCCGAACGCAATGTTCCCGCGTGCGCGGCATGCCATTCTGCCAACGGCGCGGGCATTCCGGGCCAGTACCCCCGCTTGTCGGGTCAGTTCCCCCTGTATATTGAAGAACAGCTCAAGCTGTTCCGCAGCGGCGATCGCGCCAACGACGTGATGCACGCCGTGGCCGACAGGATGTCGGATGCCGACATCAAGGCCGTGGCGGATTACGCGGCTGGCCTGCGGTAGCCGCTTGCCGGCAACGCGCGCGGCTGGTCCGCGTTCACGCAACCTGAGCGTACGGAACCTGGTTCCGTTACGCGCTGTCTACGAGGGGGGTAGCCGATAGCGCGGCCCCCCTTTTTTCATGAATTCGACTCAGACACACTCTCGTCCTTCCCTGCGCAGCCTGCCCCGCGACCTATTCGAACTGCTGGGGTCGATGCGTTTTGCCGTCAGCCTGCTGATGTTCATCTGCGTGGCCAGTCTGGTGGGGACGGTACTGCAACAGAACCGGTCGTCCAGCAATTACATCGACCAGTTCGGCCCGTTCTGGTACGAGGTGTTCGACAAGTTCTCCATCTGGCACGTCTACAACAGCTGGTGGTTCCTGTTGATCATGGCATTCCTGGTCGTGTCGACGTCGGTCTGCCTGATCCGCAATGCGCCCAAGATGCTGCGCGAGGCCAGCTCGTTTCGCGAGCACGTGCGTGGCAGCAGCTTGCGGGCGTTTCCGCACCGCGTCGAAACCGAGGTGCCCGGCGATGTGCCTCAAACGGCGGCCGGCCTGACGGCGCTGCTCAAGCGCATGGGCTATGCGGTGCGTGAGCGCCAGGACAATACGGGTGTGCTGCTGGCGGCCAAGAAGGGTAGCGCCAACCGGCTGGGCTATGTGTTCGCGCACGCCGCGATGGTCATCATCTGTATTGGCGGGCTGCTCGACAGCGAGCTGCCCGTGCGGCTGCAGGTCATGTTCGGCGGCAAGAAGCCGATCGTCGAGAACATGCTGATTTCCGAGGTGCCGGAAAGCGGCCGCCTGTCGGTCGACAACCCCAGCTTTCGCGCCAGCGTACTGGTGCCCGAGAACGGCCAAGCCAGCACGGCGGTCGTGATGGTCGGCGACGGCGCGCTGGTGCAGCCGATGCCGTTCACGCTGAAGCTCAAGAAATTCGTCGTCGACTACTACTCGACGGGCATGCCCAGCCGCTTTGCCAGTGAAGTGGAAGTGACGGACCCGGATACCGGCAAGTCGTTCGATTCCACCATCGAAGTGAACGAGCCGCTGCGCTTCAAGGGCATGACGGTGTATCAGTCCAGCTTCGACGATGGCGGCAGCACGGTGGTGCTCAAGGGCTATCCGCTGGTTGGCGCCGACAGCGCCACCTTCAAGGTCGACGGCACGGTGGGCAAGACCGCCGAAGTCAGTGCCAATACGGCAAAGGGCCCGCGCAGCATGGGCGTGGAAATCACGGCGCTGCGCCCGATCAACGTCGAAGACCTGACTCGTGGCGACCCCAAGGGCGCCAACCAGAGTTTTGCCGAGCATGTGGCGTCGGTGTCCGGCAGCGCGGCCGGCAAAAAGAACGAAAACCTGCGCAACGTAGGCCCCAGCGTCGAATACAAGCTGATCGACGACGCGGGCCAGGCGCATGAATTCCAGAACTACATGTTGCCCGTGCAACTGGACGGCGCCAGCGTGTTCCTGGCCGGGGTGCGCAACAATGCGTCCGAGCCCTTCCGCTACCTGCGCATTCCAGCGGACGACGACAGTTCGGTCGCGGAATTCATGCGGCTGCGCGCCACGTTGGCCGATCCGAGCGCACGCCAGGAAGCGGCCCGCCGCTTCGCGGAGCGCAACAGCCCCAGTGGTGCCGACCGCCAGCCTCTGCAGACGGCAGCCGAGCGTGCGCTGGAAACCTACGCCGGGGGCGGCCTGCAGGCCGTGGCCGCGTTCCTGCAGGCCAATACGCCGCCCGCCGACCTGGAGCGCGCGGCTGACGTCGTGATCCGGCTGATCGGCGCCAGCATGAATGAACTGCGGGGCGTAGAACGCGAACGCGCCGGCTTGCCGCCCGTGCCGACCGAGGGCGCCGAAGGCGAGCGCGCCGCGGTGTGGTCGCGCCTGGCGGTGGCGGCCTTGTCCGACCTGACCGTCTACCCGGCTCCGGTGTTCTTCTCATTGGCCGATTTCAACCACATCCAGGCCAGCGTGTTCCAGGTCAGCCGCACCCCGGGCAAGAACACGGTCTACCTGGGCAGCCTGCTGCTGGTGCTGGGGGTGTTTTCGATGTTCTATATTCGAGATCGCCGCGTCTGGATCTGGGTCCGGCCGCAAGACGGCGGCAGCGGCATCCTGGCGGCGATGACTTCGCAGAAGCGTACACTCGACTTCAACCACGAGTTTGATCGCTTCAAGCAGGCGCTGCTGCGCCAGAAAGGGTCTTAAGGTTTCTTATGTCCACGACGACCACCACGCACTCCCCTACGCCCGACATGCCCGTGCATGCGGCTTCGCCAGGCAGCTCCTGGGACGAAAGCCTGTCCGAAACCGGTGACAACCGCGCACAACGCGGCAAACCCGACTGGACCGACGTCGTCTTCTTCCTGTTGCTGGCGGTGGGGGCGGGCTTTGCGCTGACCCGCTACGCCGGCGCCATGGACTACTACGAGAAGATCATCCTGTGCGGTACGGTGCCCGCGCTGGCCTGGCTGGGCTGGCTGTGGCGCCCCTTGCGCCGCCTGATGGTGGCCTGTGCCATCGCGGCCGGCCTGGCGCTGATGCTCTACGGCAACGACCTGGCACGGGCCGAGCAGGTGTTCTTCCTGAAGTACCTGTTCTCGTCGCAGTCGGCCATTCTCTGGATGAGCGCGCTGTTCGCGCTGGCCATGGTCTGCTACTGGATCGGCGTATTCAGCCCGACGGCCGCGTGGCTGGGCACCGCCCTGACCTGGGGGGCGGTGTTCGCGGGTGTGACGGGCTTGCTCGTGCGTTGGCGTGAAGGCCACTTGATGGGCCCGGACCTGGGTCACATCCCGGTCAGCAACCTGTATGAAGTGTTTGTCCTGTTCTCGCTGATCACGGCGCTGTTCTACCTGTACTACGAACGCAAATACAAGACCCGTGCGCTGGGCGGCTTCGTGCTGCTGGTGGTGACCTCGGCCGTGGTGTTCCTGCTCTGGTATTCGTTCACGCGCGATGCCGGGCAGATCCAGCCGCTGGTGCCGGCGCTCAAGAGCTGGTGGATGAAGCTGCACGTGCCGGCCAATTTCATCGGCTACGGCACGTTCTCGCTGGCGGCCATGGTCGGCTTTGCCTACCTGGTCAAGCAGCATGGGCAGACCACGTCCTGGTTGAAACTGGCGCCGCTGTTCGTGCTGGGCGTGCTGCTGTGCGCCGAACCGATGGTGTTCCGCACCGATGGGCTGTCGGCCACCTGGATGCTGTATTTCGGTATCGGCGCCGTGATCGTGGGCGCGATCCTGCTGGGCCGGCGCCATATTGCCGCCGCGCTGCCGCCTTTGGAGGTGCTGGACGACATCATGTATCGCGCCATCGCCATCGGTTTCGCCTTCTTCACCGTGGCCACCATCCTGGGCGCGCTGTGGGCAGCCGATGCCTGGGGCGCGTACTGGCAATGGGACCCCAAGGAAACCTGGGCGCTGATCGTCTGGCTGAACTACGCGGCCTGGCTGCACATGCGCCTGATCAAGGGCCTGCGCGGCACCATGGCGGCCTACTGGGCGCTGACGGGCCTGTTGATCACGGGCTTCGCCTTCCTGGGCGTGAACATGTTCCTGTCGGGCCTGCATTCCTACGGTCAGCTCTGACGTCGTCACTCCCAACGAAAAAGGCCCCGACGACGGGGCCTTTTTCGTATGCGGATGGCGCGCAGCTCAGGGCAGCGTCGACTCTGCGCGCAGCAGGTCGTCCAGCGTCTCGCGTTGACGTACGACGTGATAGTGGTCGCCGTCGACCATGACTTCGGCCGCGCGGGGGCGCGTGTTGTAGTTGCCGGCCATGGTCATGCCGTAGGCGCCGGCCGATTCCAGCGCCAGCACATCGCCCTGTTCGAGGGCCAGCACGCGCTGTCTGGCCAGCCAGTCGGCGCTTTCGCAGACCGGGCCGACGATGTCGTATTCGGTGGCATCGCCGCCGCGCGGCCGCAGGGGGCGCACTCCGTGCCAGGCCTCGTACAGCGCCGGCCGCAGCAGGTCGTTCATGCCGGCATCGACGATGGCGAAATTGTGTGCTTCGTTGTGCTTGAGGTACTGCACGGTGGTCAACAGCACGCCGGCATTGCCGATCAGCGACCGACCGGGTTCCAGCACCACGTGCAGGTGACCTTGGCCGCGGGCCTGCAGGCGCTGGAATACCTGGTCCAGCAGCGCCTTGGGCGAGGGTGGGGTCTCGTCGGTGTAGCGGATGCCCAGGCCGCCGCCCAGGTCCAGGTGCGACAACCGGATGCCGATACCGTCCAGCTGTTCGACCAGATCGAGCAGCTTTTCCAGGGCATCTAAATAGGGACTGATGTCGGTCAGCTGTGACCCGATGTGGCAATCCAGGCCGGTGATGTCCAGCCCCGGCAGCAGACGGGCGCTGCGGTAAGCGTCCAGCGCGGCGTCGATGGCGATGCCGAATTTGTTTTCTTTCAGGCCCGTGGAAATATAGGGATGGGTCTGCGCGTCGACGTCCGGGTTGACGCGCAGCGACACCCGGGCGCGCTGGCCCATTTCTTCGGCCACGTCGGACAGGCGCTGCAGTTCGGCCTCGGATTCGACGTTGAAGCAGAACACGCCGGCCGCCAGCGCCGCCCGCATTTCCCAGGCTTGCTTGCCCACGCCTGAGAACACGATCTTGGCCGGGTCGGCCCCCACGGCCAGGGCGCGCTTGAGTTCGCCGCCTGAGACGATGTCGAAGCCGGCACCCAGGCGGACGAATTCCTTCAAAACGGCCAGGTTGGAATTGGCCTTCATGCCGTAGCAGACCAGCACGGGCCGCTGGCCGACGGCGCTGCGATAGATGTCCCAGGCGCCCTTGAGCGCGGCGCGGGAGTAGACGTAGAGCGGCGTTCCCAGCTTTTCGGCCAGATGGTCCAGTGGCACGTCTTCGGCGTACAGCACGTTGTTGCGGTACTGGAAGTAGGGGTGCCCGGCCAGCTCGGGCGGAACTGGGAACGCGGCGTTCATGGCAGCGAGGGCGCTGCCGGAATCTGCGGCACTTGGGGCGCAGACTGGGATTGGGTGCGCGGTGGCGGCTTGCCGTCAGGCGTCGGCATGTACAAAGGACCCTTGTACCCGCAGGCCGCAACCATGCCGGTCGCCACAAGCGTGGCTACAATGCGAAGAGACATGCGGCTGAATGCCAATTGGAACACTGGGAACTCCGTAATTCTTGCAGGCTCGATTATGACCGAAACCGAATTTCTTGCGTTGATCGACCAGGTGCTGGAAAGCATCGAAAGCCAGGCCGATGACTGGGCGGCTTCGCTCGACGTCGACGTCGAAACCAGCCGCAGCGGCAATGTGCTGACCATGGTGTTCGAAGACAATACCCACGTGGTGGTGAACAGCCAGGCCGCCATGCAGGAACTGTGGGTGGCCGCGCGCAGTGGCGGCTTCCATTACCGCTACGACGGCCAGAACTGGAACGATACCCGAGGCGGTCCGAAATTGCCGGACGCGCTGTCCCAGATCTGTTCCGCGGCGGCGGGCGTGCCCGTCACGATCCGCCTGTAGCGCTCAATGAAAAAGGCCGGTTCTCAGGAACCGGCCTTTTTTTTCCCCGTCAGAACGGAATTTTCTGCGACCAGGGCTGGGCATTCTGCGTACCCACGCCCGGCCCGACCTTGATGCGGTTGTCGGCGCCGCTGTCGTTGTTCAGGCCGTTCAGGAATTCGCCCAGCGTATCGGCTTGTGGCAGGCCCAGGCGTGCAACGGCTTGTCCGGGCGGGAATTCCGAGAAATAGTATTCGCCGTTCTCGACGATGATGCCATCCGGACGGGGACGCGGCTTTTCTTCCGGCACGCCCTTGAGCACGTCCTGCATGTAGTCGACCCAGATCGGCATGGCAACACCGCCGCCGGTTTCGCGCGAACCCAGCGACTTGGGCTGGTCAAAGCCCAGCCAGGCGGTGGCCACCAGGGACGGGGTGTAGCCCGAGAACCAGGCGTCCACGGACTCGTTGGTGGTGCCCGTCTTGCCGGCGATGTCGTTGCGCTTGAGCAGCGCCCGGGCGCGGGCGGCGGTGCCGAAGGTGGCCACGCCACGCAGCACGTCGTCCATGATCCAGGCGGTGCGCGGATCGATCGCGCGGGCCGCGGCGTCGCCCGCCACGACGGGCTTGGACTGCATCACGATCTTGCCGCTGCTGTCGGTGACGCGGTCGATCAGGTAAGGCGTGATGCGATACCCGCCGTTGGCGAACACCGAGAACGCGCCGGCCAGTTGCAACGGGGTCACGGAGCCCGCGCCCAGCGCCAGCGGCAGCACGGCCGGCTGACGGGCCTTGTCGAAGCCGAAGCGGGTCAGGTAGTCCTGTGCGTACTGCGGGCCGATCGCCTGCAGGATGCGGATCGAGACCATGTTCTTGGACTTGTACAGGCCCTGGCGCAGCGTCAGCATGGGTTCGTACTGGTTGCCGTAGTTCTTCGGGTTCCAGGCCTTGGAGCCCGTTTGCGCGGCGGTCAGTTCGAACGGCTGGTCGGAAATCTGCGTGGCCGGCGTCAGGCCGCGTTCGAGCGAGGCGGCGTAGATGAACGGCTTGATGTTCGAACCCGGCTGGCGCCAGGCTTGCGTCACGCGGTTGAAGTTTCCGCGGTAGAAGTCGAAGCCGCCGACCATGGCGCGGATGGCGCCGTCTTGCGGCGACAGGGCCACGAACGCGGCCTGCACGGACGGCAGGTTGATGATTTCCCAGTTGTCGCCGAGCTTGCGGATATAGACCACGGAACCACGCTTGATGCGTTGTTCGGGCTTGGCTTTGTCGTTGAGCGCACGCGCCACGACGCCCAGCACCTTCTTGTCGGTGACGGTGATGACTTCGCGCGAGCTGCGGGCCAGCTTGACCTCGGTGGGGCTGGCCGACAGCACCAGCGCGGTCAGCAGGTCGCCGCTGTCGCTGAACTTGTCGAACACGCCGTCCAGGAATTCGTCCAGGGCTTGAGGGTTGTTTTCGGTGCCGGGGGGCAGATCGAGCTGCTCTTCGGGGCCGGGGTAGGGCGCGCGGCGGGTGTACTCCAGCACGCCTTCGCGTACGGCGCGGTAGGCGGCTTCCTGGTCCTTGGATTGGACCGTGGTGTAGATATTGATGCCGCGCGAGTAGACGTTGTCCTGGTAGACATTGAACAGCAGCTGGCGGGCCAGTTCGGCCACGTACTCGCCGTGGATGGCGTAGCCGCCAGCCGGCGTGCCTTCCGCCGACTTCATGACGATCTGCTGCGCCATCGCCTGCTTGTATTCAGGTTCGGTCAGGTAGCCCAGCGACTGCATGCGGCCCAGCACGTAGCGCTGGCGCAGTTCGGCGCGGGGGCGGTTGGAAATCGGGTTGAAGCGCGAAGGGGCCTTGGGGATGCCGGCCAGCATCGCGGCTTCGGCCGGCGTGACTTCCGACAGGGGCTTGCCGAAATACGTGCGCGACGCGGCGGCGAAGCCGTAGGCGCGGTGCCCCAGGTAGATCTGGTTCATGTAGAGCTCGAGGATCTGGTCCTTGGTGAGCTCGGATTCGATCTTGAACGTCAGCAGCAGTTCATAGAACTTGCGCGAGTAGGTCTTTTCGGACGACAGGTAGAAGTTGCGCGCCACCTGCATGGTGATCGTGCTGGCGCCCTGCGTCTTGGACATGTTGATCAGGTTGGTCAGGCCTGCCCGCACCACGCCCGTCCAGTCGATGCCCCCGTGCTGGTAGAAGCGGTCGTCTTCGGCGGCCAGCACCGCGGATTTCATGACGTCCGGGATTTCGTTGAAGCGCAGCACGTTGCGGCGTTCTTCGCCGAATTCACCGATGAGCACCTTGTCGGCGGTATAGACGCGCAGCGGCACCCGCGGGCGGTAATCCGTCATGGCGTTCAGGTCGGGCAGGTTGGGCCACGCCAGCGCCAGGGCCATCCCTGCCAGCAGCACGCCGCACAGGAACAGGCCGACACAGAAAATGCCGGTCTTGACGAAAAATCGCAATATCGGGGAACCGCTCTTGGCGGGCTTGTCTTTTTTGGAGGAATTCTGGGGCTTGCTCATCGCGGCGATTTTACGGGTATCTCCGGTCCCGCCTCAGCGTGGCGGATCGGTTTCTGTAACAAGATAGTTCAGTGTGGTGCGCGGGCAACTTGGCGGCAGATGTGATAATGCCGTCATGAACTTTTCCGCTCACTCATGTCCGGAGGCTGACCCGGACCTGGCGCCCTCCGGCGAGGCGCCCGAAAACTTGCCTTGCGCCTCGGAATGCGCAGGCAAGACCGTGTCGTTGCCGCATGACCTGCCCGTCTTCCTGGTAGGGATGATGGGGGCGGGCAAAACGACCATCGGCCGTGGCCTGGCGCGTGCCCTGGGGCGCGAGTTTATCGATCTGGATCATGAGCTCGAGGCGCGTTGCGGCGTACGGGTGCCGGTAATCTTCGAAATCGAGGGCGAGGCCGGTTTCCGTCGCCGGGAGTCCGCCGCTTTGGAAGAGTGTACCCAACGGCGCAACATTATTCTTGCCACGGGCGGTGGCGCCATCCTGGCCACCGAAAACCGCCTGCGCTTGCGCCAACGGGGCATCGTGGTCTATTTGAGGGCCAGCGTGGACGAATTGTTCCGCCGTACTTGCCGCGACCGCAACCGTCCCCTGCTGGCGACCGCCGATCCCCGCGGCACGCTGCGCGACCTGATGACCCTGCGCGAACCCCTCTATAAAGAAGTGGCCGACCTGGTGGTGGAAACGGGCTCGATGCCCGTCCATACGCTGGTCAAGGCCCTGCTGCCGCAATTACAAGCCTTCGAGAAGCAGATATGAACGTTGTTGAGGTCGACACCCCGGGCGGCCAGTACCCGATCCGCATCGCGCCGGGCCGCCTGGACGCCCTGGACCAGAGCATTCCCGCCGACGCCACCGCCATCGCCGTGGTCACCAACCCCACCGTGGCCGCGCTGTACGGCGAACGCGCCGAGGCCGCGCTGGCACGCACCGGCAAGCGGGTGTTGCGCATCGAACTGCCCGACGGCGAGTCCTATAAGGACTGGCAGTCGCTGAACCTGATCTTCGACGCCCTGCTGACGCATCGTCTGGACCGGCGCTGCGTGCTGGTGGCGCTGGGGGGCGGCGTGATCGGCGACATGACCGGTTTTGCCGCCGCGGTGTACATGCGCGGCGTGCGTTTCGTGCAGGTGCCCACGACGCTGCTGGCGCAGGTCGATTCGTCGGTGGGCGGCAAGACGGCGGTGAACCATCCGCTGGGCAAGAACATGATCGGGGCTTTCTACCAGCCGCTGGCAGTGGAAATCGATACCGACGTGCTCAACACGCTGCCGGCGCGCGAAATCTCGGCGGGCCTGGCCGAAGTCATCAAGTACGGCCTGATCCTGGACCCGGCGTTCTGGACCTGGTGCGAGGAAAACGCGCCCAAGCTGCGCAGCCTGGATCCCCAAGCCGTCGCCTACGCCATCCGGCGCTCGTGCGAACTGAAGGCGCAGGTGGTGGGCAAGGACGAACGCGAATCCGGCCTGCGCGCGATCCTGAACCTGGGTCATACCTTCGGCCACGCCATCGAGGCCGGCCTGGGCTATGGCGCCTGGCTGCACGGCGAGGCCGTGGGCTGTGGCATGGTGCAGGCCGCCGAGCTGTCCGCTGACGTGGCAGGGTTTCCGCGCGCCGATGTGGCGCGCGTTCGCGATCTGGTTGCGGCCATCGGTTGCCCCGTGGTGGCGCCCGACCTGGGCGCCGACCGTTGGCTGGACCTGATGCAGGTCGACAAAAAGACCGAAGGCGGCGAAATCCGCTATGTGCTCATGACCCGCATCGGCGAAGCGATGATGCGGGCGGCGCCGGCAGACGCCGTGCGCGCCGTGCTGGCCCGAACCACCGAGTAACGACAGGAGTGACGGTGTCGCAGATGAAAGAACTGGCTTCCTATGCATCCGACCCGTCCCGATCGCGCGGCCGGACCTACGCCGAGCCGCCGCCGGAAAACCGCAGCGAGTTCCAGCGCGATCGCGACCGCATCGTGCATTCAAGCGCCTTTCGGCGGCTGGAATACAAGACCCAGGTCTTCGTGAACCACGAAGGCGACCTGTTTCGCACCCGGCTGACGCACAGCCTGGAAGTGGCGCAGATCGCGCGCACGCTTGCCCGCAGCCTGGGGCTGTCCGAAGACCTGACCGAAGCCATTTCGCTGGCGCACGACCTGGGCCACACGCCCTTTGGCCATGCGGGCCAGGACGAGCTCAATGCCTGCATGCGCGAGCTGGCGCCGGAGGCCGGCGGTTTCGAGCACAACCTGCAGAGCTTGCGGGTGGTGGACGAGCTTGAAGAGCGCTACGCCGACTTCAATGGCCTGAACCTGTGTTTTGAAACGCGCGAGGGCATCCTCAAACATTGCTCGGCGGCGCATGCGCGGCAGTTGGGCGCCGTGGGTGAACGCTTCCTGTCGCGTACCCAGCCGTCGCTCGAGGCGCAGTTGGCCAACCTGGCCGATGAAGTGGCCTACAACAATCACGATATCGACGACGGCCTGCGCTCGGGCCTGATCACGCTCGAACAATTGCAGGACGTCTCGATTTTCCAGCGGCACCATGCCCAGGTGCTGGACCGTTATCCTGGCCTGGCTTCGCGCCGGGCCGTGGCCGAGACCATCCGCCGCATGATCAACACGTTGATCACGGACCTGACGCAGACCTCGCTTGCGCGTATTCGCGATGTGGCGCCGGCCAGCGCGGACGACGTGCGCCGCTCGCCGCCGCTGGCGGGTTTTTCAGGCGAGATTCGCCGCGAAGCCGACGAACTGAAGAAATTCCTGTTCGACAACCTGTACCGGCACTATCGGGTGCTGCGCATGACCACCAAGGCGCGGCGCATCGTGCGTGAACTGTTCGCGGCCTTCCTGGATGACCCGCGCCTGTTGCCGCCGGACTATCGTCGTGCCGCCTTCAACGAGCAGGCCCGTGCCATTGCGGACTACATCGCCGGCATGACCGACCGCTACGCCATTCGCGAGCACAAGCGCCTGTTCGACATGGCGTAGTCCAGACCGCTGACGGTTTGCCGCAAGGGCAAGCCGTCCGGCCCCCCGTTTCAGCGATGCTTGCGGTAAGGTTCGTCGGCTTCGACGAAGGTGGCCTCGGCGCGCGCATCGCGCATCCATTCCTGCATCGCTGGCAGCGCCAGCACGGCATCCATGTAGTCGCGCACCGGGCCGGCCGCAGTGATGCCATAGGTGGTGAAGCGGGACACGACCGGCGCGAAGAACGCGTCGGCGATCGAGAACGCACCGAACAGGAACGGCCCACCCTGGCCGAATTCGGCACGCGTGTCTTGCCAGATGGCATGCATGCGCGAGATGTCCTGGCGCGCGGCTTGCGGAATGTCGATGCCGGGCAGATGGGCTTCGATGTTCATGGGCAGGGCCTGGCGCAGGGCGCCAAAGCCGCTGTGCATCTGGGCGGACAGCGAGCGCGCTCGAGCGCGGGCGTGGGCATCCTGCGGCCACAGGCGGGCCTTGGGGTGTTGCTCGGCGACGTATTCGCAGATGGCCAGCGAATCCCACACGGCGAATTCGCCGTCCAGCAGCACCGGCACCAGGCCGGCTGGGGTCAGCGGGCCCAGGCTGCGGGCGAAGTCCTCAGTGAACAAGCCCAGCTTTTGCTCGGTGAAAGCGACACCGGTGGCGCGCAGGGCGAGCCAGGGGCGCAAGGACCACGACGAATAGTTCTTGTTGCCGATGATCAAGGTGTACATGCCGTTTCCCCTTTGTGGCGCCGCGCCCGTCAAGCGCCAGGCGTGCGGCGCAGCAGTTTGCCCAGATAGTGTCCCGTATGGCTGCCCGGGGCGTCGGCGACGTCTTCGGGGGTGCCTTGTGCCACCACGCGGCCGCCGCCGTCGCCCCCCTCGGGGCCCATGTCGACCAGCCAGTCCGCCGTCTTGATGACGTCCAGGTTGTGTTCGATGATGAGCACCGTATTGCCGCTGTCCACCAGCTGGTTCAACACTTGCAGCAGCAGTTCGATGTCGCGGAAATGCAGGCCGGTGGTGGGTTCGTCCAGGATGTACAGCGTGCGGCCGGTGCTGCGCCGCGATAGTTCCTGAGACAGCTTGACGCGCTGGGCTTCACCGCCGGACAGCGTGGTGGCGCTTTGGCCCAGCCGGATATACGACAGACCCACGTCGATCAGCGTATGCAGCTTGCGCGCAATGGCCGGCACAGATTCGAAGTACTCCAGCGCCTGCTCGACGGTCAGGTCCAGCACCTCGCTGATGTTGCGGCCGCGGTAGCGGATTTCGAGCGTTTCGCGGTTGTAGCGCTTGCCGTGGCAGACGTCGCAGGGCACGTACATGTCGGGCAGGAAGTGCATTTCCACCTTGACCACGCCGTCGCCCTGGCAGGCTTCGCAGCGTCCGCCCTTGACGTTGAAGCTGAAGCGGCCGGGATCGTAGCCGCGCGTGCGCGCTTCGGGCACGCCCGCGAACAGTTCGCGGATCGGCGTGAACAGGCCGGTGTAGGTGGCCGGGTTGCTGCGGGGCGTGCGGCCAATGGGGCTTTGGTCGACGCTGATGATCTTGTCGAAGTTCTCCAGCCCCTGCATTGCCACGTACGGAGCGGGTTCGCTTTGCGCGTGATGCAGCGCCCGCGACACCGCCACGGCCAGCGTATCGTTGACCAGGGTCGACTTGCCCGAGCCCGACACGCCGGTCACGCAGATCAGCCTGCCCGCGGGCAGGCGCAGATCCACGGTCTTCAGGTTGTTGCCGCTGGCGCCGGTAAGCGTCAGCCAGGGCAGGTCGTCGGTGACTGGACGGCGCTGCGGAATGGCGATGGCGCGCTTGCCGCTCAGGTACTGGCCCGTGAGCGAATTGGGGTCGCGCTGCACGGTGTCGGGATCGCCTTGCGCCACGACTTCACCGCCATGTTCGCCCGCGCCCGGCCCCATGTCCACGACCCAATCGGCCATGCGGATCATGTCTTCGTCATGTTCGACCACGATGACGCTGTTGCCCAGGTCGCGCAGGTGCTGCAGGGTGCCGATGAGGCGGTCGTTGTCGCGCTGGTGCAGGCCGATGGACGGTTCGTCCAGCACGTACATGACGCCGGTCAGGCCTGAGCCGATCTGGCTGGCCAGGCGGATGCGCTGCGCCTCTCCGCCGGAAATGGTGTCGGCGCTGCGGTCCAGCGACAGGTAGTTCAGGCCGACGTTGTTCAGGAAGCTCAGGCGCGCCTCGATCTCGCGCACGATGCGTTGGGCGATCTCCTGTTTGGCGCCGGTCAGCGTCAGGTCACGGAACCACGTCAGGCAGGTCGACAGCGGCATGGCTTCGACCTCGTAGATGGCCTGGCCGTGGCGTTCGCCGCCGCGCGGATCGTGGCCGATCAGCACGTTGCGGGCCTCGGGCCGCAGGCGCGAGCCGCCGCAATCGGGGCAGGTCTTGATGTTGCGGTACTTGCCTAGCTCTTCGCGCACGGTGGCCGAATCGGTTTCGCGCCAGCGGCGTTCCAGGTTCGGGATCACGCCTTCGAAGGTGTGGCGCTTGACGGTGCTGCGGCCTTTTTCGTTCAGGTAGAGGAACGAGATTTCTTCTTCGCCCGAGCCGTACAGCACCTTGTCGCGCAGCGCTTCGGGCAGGTCTTCGAAGGGCGCATCGATATCGAATTCGTAGTGCGCGGCCAGGCTGGTCAGAAGCGAATGGGTAAAGGCGTTGCGGCGGTCCCAGCCGCGGATGGCGCCGGCCGCCAGGCTGAGTTCGGGAAAGGCGACCACGCGCTTGGGGTCGAAGAATCCGACCTGGCCGATGCCGTCACAGCTGGGGCAGGCGCCCATCGGATTGTTGAAACTGAACAGGCGCGGTTCCAGTTCCGGCAGGCTGTGGCTGCAGACGGGGCAGGCGTAGCGGCTGGAGAAGACCTGTTCGCGGGTGCTGTCCATGTCCAGCGCCAACGCGCGGCCATCGGCCAGCTGCAGCGCGGTTTCGAAGCTTTCGGCCAGGCGCTGCTTGCTTTCGGGCTTGATGCGCAGGCGGTCGATCACCACGTCGATGTCGTGCTTCTCGGTTTTCTTGAGCGGCGCCATGCCGTCGATCTCGACCATCTGGCCGTCCACGCGCAGGCGCACATAGCCTTGCGCCTGCAGGCTGGCGCATTCGTCTTCGAAGCTGCCTTTCTTGCCCCGCGCGATGGGGGCCAGCACCGCCAGCCGGGTCTCTGCCGGCCAGGACAGCACCGCGTCCACCATCTGGCTGACGCTTTGGGCTTGCAACGGCAGGCCGTGGTCCGGGCAGTAGGGCGTACCCACCCGCGCATACAGCAGGCGCAGGTAGTCGTGGATCTCGGTGATGGTGCCGACCGTGGAGCGCGGATTGTGCCCCGCGGCCTTCTGCTCGATGGAGATTGCGGGCGACAGGCCTTCGATCAGGTCCACGTCGGGCTTGTCCATCAGTTGCAGGAACTGGCGCGCATAGGCGGAAAGGCTTTCGACGTAGCGCCGCTGCCCTTCCGCGTAGAGCGTATCGAACGCCAGCGAGGACTTGCCCGAGCCGGACAGGCCCGTCACCACCACCAGCTTGTGGCGCGGCAGGTCCAGCGAGACGTTCTTGAGATTGTGGGTGCGAGCACCCCGAATGCGTATGGTCACGTCTATCGGGCTCTTTTAAGCGGTTGCAAAGGCCAACTTGGTACTATAGCGCGCCGAGTCCTCCCCCGTACGGGGGCGTTCGCCAAGATGGCTTGATGCGGACCCGGCGCCCAGGATCAGACCGCAAGCGCATGACAACCGTCAGCGCGGGCGGCCCTCGTCATCGTTTAGATTTCCGCATGCCGGCAGATACCAAACTGAAATTGACCCCTTCCGAGCGCCGCGCCAGCGTGGCGCTGGCCGGCCTGTTCGCCGCACGGATGCTGGGGTTGTTCCTGTTGTTGCCCGTTTTCGCTGTCGCCGCCCGTGGCTTGCCCGGGGGCGACGATCCCGCGCGCGTGGGCCTGGCCCTGGGCATGTATGGCCTGACCCAGGCTTTCATGCAGATTCCGTTCGGCCTGGCGTCAGACCGCTGGGGCCGCCGGCCCGTGGTGATCTTCGGCCTGCTGCTGTTCGTGGCGGGCAGCATCGTCTGTGCCCAGGCGACCGACGTGTTCTGGATCACCATCGGCCGAGCGATCCAGGGCGCTGGCGCCATTTCGGCCGCGGTGACGGCCTGGCTGGCCGATGCCACTCGCGACGAGGTCCGTACGCGGGCCATGGCGATGGTTGGTGGATCGATCGGCCTGTCGTTTGCGGTATCGCTCGTGCTTTCGCCCGTCCTGGTCGGCTGGTGGGGGCTGTCGGGCCTGTTCTGGACCATCGCCTGTCTGGGCGTGATCTGCCTGGGCGTGGCGCGCTGGGTCGTGCCGGTAGTGCCGCGCACGCAGGCCCGCAGCATGCAGGCGGCCAGTCCGCGCCAGGTGCTGACGCATCGCGACCTGCTGCGGCTCAATTTCGGGGTATTCGTGCTGCACCTGATCCAGGTGTCGCTGTTCGTGGTGGTGCCTGCGCTGCTGGCCAAGGTGGGCGGGCTGGACGCTCGCGAATTGTGGAAGGTCTATCTGCCGGTCATCCTGGTCTCGTTCGTGTTGATGGTGCCGGTGGTGTTCGTGGCCGAAAAGCGCCGCGCGCACCGTGGCGCCTTGCGTGCGGCGGTGGCCGGCCTGGTGCTGGTGTGCGCATTGCTGCCGGCGGCCAGCCACGGTTTTTACACCCTGGCAGTGGCGTTGACCGGCTTTTTCGTAGCGTTCAATGTGCTCGAAGCCTTGCAGCCGTCGCTGGTGTCGCGGGTGGCGCCGCCGGCCTACAAGGGACTGGCCCTGGGGTTCTACAACACGGCCCAGGCCGCAGGCCTGTTCACGGGCGGCGCGCTGGGCGGCTGGGTGGCCTCGCATTCGGGCGCGGGAGCGGTGTTTGTGGGCGCTGCGGTGCTGGCGGCCTTGTGGCTGGCCGTGACCTGGGCGCTGAAGCCGCTGGCGTAGCCGAGGAGCCTTGCCGCGGGCGGAAAGCCGCGGATCGCGCCGCCAACGGTGTCCAACCGCGCTGAAATCGATTCCCGAGCAGGACAGCTTTGTCACGATTCCGGTTTGGCGTGGCAGGCGCTTTTCGTCGATAATACAAGCCAAATTAGGGCTTCACCGGCATCGCCGGTCATCGCTATGATGACCGGCGAGTTTCATGAAGCCGGTCTTCAACATTGCTATTTATGTTGTTGCCGGCGTATCCGCGGTAACGCGTGGCGCAGGCTGTCAACAACAGAGGGACAACGGCATGGCATCGGTTAACAAAGTCATTCTCGTGGGCAACCTGGGTCGCGACCCGGAAGTCCGCTACAGCCCCGACGGGGCCGCAATCTGCAACATGTCCATCGCCACCACCTCGTCCTGGAAGGACAAGGCCAGCGGCGAGAAGCGCGAAGAAACCGAATGGCACCGTGTCGTCATGTATAACCGCCTGGCCGAAATCGCCGGCGAATACCTGAAAAAGGGCCGTTCGGTGTACATCGAAGGCCGCCTGAAGACCCGCAAATGGCAAGACAAGGACACCGGCGCCGACCGCTACAGCACCGAAATCGTCGCTGACCAGATGCAGATGCTGGGTGGCCGCGAAGACGGCGGCGGCGGTGGCGGCAACTACGGCGGCGGCGGTGGCTACGACGATGCGCCCGCGCGCCAGCCGCAGCAACGCGCCCCGGCCCAACGCCCGGCGCCGCAGCAGCGTCCGGCTCCCCAATCGGCCCCGGCCGGTGGCGGCGCCAACCTGGCCGACATGGACGACGATATTCCGTTCTGATCGCGCCATCACGATGGTGCGCCGACCGCGCGTCATCAACCACAGCCCGGCAAGCCTTGCGGCCGCCGGGCTTTTTTGTGCCTGTTGCTTGACCGTACCCGCGCCTGTCCACAGGCTACGCACAGCCTGTCCACAGCTTGCCCACCGATTTTCGGGGCTTGTCCACCGGTTATGCACAAGGGGGCGGGCGGGCAATGAGTGGGCGGGAATCCGTTCACGCAGGCAAACTACCTGCCCGGATTCCGGCTTTTCAACTAGCCTGGCCTGGATCGCCGCAGCCCATCTGGGTTTGCCGGCCATGCATCGGTGCGCTGTCCACAGGCTGCGCACAGCATTTCCACAGTTTGCCCACCGATAATCAGGGCTTTTCCACAGCTTGTTAACAGGGGTAGGCTGGAAGGCCCGCCCCTTCAAGCCCGCCAGAGAACAGCAATGACCCAGAACATCTACGACACGCCGGAATTCTTTGAAGGCTATAGCCAGATGGCCCGCTCGGTGCATGGCCTGGATGGCGCGCCCGAATGGCCTGCGCTACGGGCGCTGGTGCCGGATGTCAAAGGCCGTGCCGTGGTTGACCTGGGCTGCGGTTTCGGCTGGTTCTGCCGCTGGGCTCAAGAGCAGGGCGCCGCTGAGGTGTTGGGGTTGGACGTATCCGAGAACATGCTGGCGCGGGCGCGAGACACCACCCGCAGCGCTACGATCCGGTACCAGCGGGCGGATCTGGACCAGTTGCAGCTACCGCCCCAAAGCGTCGACCTGGCCTACAGTTCGTTGACGCTGCATTACCTGGAATGCTTGCCCGCGCTGTTTGCCACGGTGCATCAGGCGCTCAAACCGGGTGGGCGCTTCGTGTTTTCTGCCGAGCATCCGATCTACACGGCGCCGGCACGGCCTGGTTTCGTTCAGGACGAGTCGGGGCGGCGCATCTGGCCGTTGAATCAATACGCGTTGCGGGGTCCGCGCACCACGGATTGGCTGGCCAAGGGTGTGATCAAACAGCATCGCACCGTGGGAGACTACGTGAACCTGTTGATCAAGGCGGGCTTCACCCTGGCGCATCTGGACGAATGGGCGCCTACTGCCGCCCAGCTTGCCGCGCAGCCGGCGCTGGCCGAAGAGCAGGACCGGCCCATGATGCTGCTGGTGGCCGCGCAACGCTGAAATATCTGGTTTCACAATAACCGCTTGCGTTGTCTATCTAGTAGTAGGTAAGATTCATCCATCGACGCAGCAAACTCAGCAACACCGCAGCGTCGCCCCAACCAGAAATACAGTAGTCGCCTTTTTTATTTACCTTGTTATCTACCTATAAGTAGATAGTTTAACTGAAACAACCTAGCCATCGTTATCTGGAGATCCACCATGAAGACCCTCGTATCCGCCCTCATCCTGTCCGCCTCGTTCATCGGCGCCGCCCAAGCTGGCGAACTGGATTACCCGCCCGCCGCCAATACCCAAAGCACGGTGACCCGCGCGCAAGTGCAGCAAGAGCTGGCCGCCGCCCGCGCCAACGGTGAATTGGCCTCCGGCGAAGAAGGCTACGCAGCGACCGCGTTCGCCAGCGCCAGTGACAAGAGCCGCGCCCAGGTGAAGCAGGAACTGGCTGCTGCCCGCGCCCAAGGCCTGACCGAAAGCGGTGAACTGGACTACCCGCCCGTCCAAGGCTGAGTTTTTTATCGACTGCGAGTCTATCTATAGATAGATAGCTTCTTGATTCACGTAGCAAGCGCAAGCAGTCACCCAAACAGCAAGCCAAGCATTACCCCTATCCCTACTGGAGATCCACCATGAAGACCCTCGTATCCGCCCTGATCCTGTCCGCTTCGTTCATCGGTGCCGCCCAAGCCGGCGAACTGGACTACCCGCCTGCCGCCAACACCCAAAGCACGGTGACCCGCGCCCAAGTGCAGCAAGAACTGGCCGCCGCCCGGGCCAACGGTGAACTGGCCACCAACGAAGAAGGCGCCGTCGCCACGACGTTCGCCAGCGCTGGCGACAAGAGCCGCGCCCAAGTGAAGCAGGAACTGGCTGCTGCCCGCGCCCAGGGCCTGACCGAAAGCGGTGAACTGGACTACCCGCCCGTTCAAGGCTGAGCCTGATGCCGAGCGATGCGGACTCCGGGGGGCGGGATATTTCCCGGCCGGAGTCCGCACGGTTGTTCCGGACCGGGGGCAAACCCGCCGATGACGAACCGATCTATTAGTAGGTAATATTCAGCCATGGACACTCCCACTCCCAATACCACCCGCGACCAGCTGCTGGCTCACGCCGAGAAGCTGATCCGCACCCGCGGTTGCAATGGCTTCAGCTATCGCGACCTGGCTGAGCACGTGGGCGTGAAGACGTCCAGCATTCACTATTACTTTCCGGGCAAGGACGATCTGCTCTACGAGGCTGTCGAAGCCTATAGCGCCCGTGCCCTGGCCTCGGTGCGCAGCATCGATACCACCCAGCCGGCCCACGCCCAGCTTGAAGCCTATCTGTCGATGATGGAATCGAAGGCGTGCGGCAGCGGCGAGTTGTGCCTGGGCGGCATGTTGGCGGCCGAAATGATGAGCTTGCCCGATCGCGTGCGAGGTGCATTGCAGGGATTTTTCCGGGCGCACGAAGTGTGGCTGACCCGGGTGCTGGCGCAAGGCGCCGAAGAAGGCACGCTGAAATTCTCAGGTAGCGCCGAAGCGGCCGGCCGGGCGGTGTTCGCCACGGTGCAGGGCTGCATGCTGGTATCACGGCTGTTCCAGGCACCGCCGGCCCTGTGCGAGGCGATCAGCGCCTTGTACGTCGAGTGCCAGGATAAGCCGGCCGCCTGATCTGCCCGCCTGGTTATTTGCACGGCCGCAATGCGCAAGCTTGCGGCCGTTGTCTTTGAGGCACCGTTGGTGTGTCGGAGCAGGGCGTCAGGCCAGGGCCCGGGCCATGTCCACGCTGCTGCGCCCCTGCATGCCGAGATCGCGCATGCGTTGCAGGAAGCTGGTTTGGGCGTCATCAAAGCCGGTCACCGGGCTGATGCAGTCGGTGAGCAACACCACGCGAGAGAAGTTACCGCCTGGCAGGTACTCGCCCAGGTGCTCGACGGTGGCCTTGACGCAGTGGCTGCCCGCCACGCCCGCGACGACGATCAGATCGGCGCGGCCCAGCGAGTCGAGCAAATTGCGGTTGAGCTGGCTGCGGGGGTCGTCAGCGTCGGGCACCTCGGCCATCAGCGCGCTGTAGTGCTCCGTCCAGGGATTGGTGCCCTTGGGCACCTTGCGCACGATGAATTGGCCCTCGTCTTCCCAGCGGCTGTAGGCGGCGCGCACGTCCGCGTGGACATTATGGCCCCACGTGCCGATCTCGCAATGCACGGGCCACACCATCAGCGTGTAGCGGCCGCGCGCCTCCAGTTCGTCCAGGTAGGACAGTGTGCGCGGCAGGTCGTCTACGTGACGAGGCTGGAAGGCGCCCGAGCGCACCTGGCCGGCGGTGATGGGCGTGAAGGGGGCGACCGGGCGACCGTCACCCGTGCGCCAGAACGTGGGGTGCGCGATGTCCAGTCGGTGATGAGAATCCAGCGTAACGGTAATGGCGGTTAACGCCGGCGCGGTCGCGTCGATGAACCGTGCCAACCGTTGCATATCGGCATGCGCGCCAGGTACCGGCAGCGCGGGCGCAATGGCCTGGCCGGTCAGCGGATCGGCGGGCAAGTAGCCCTTCGGCAGATCGCAGAAATCGTTCTGCGGATCGATGATCAGTAGATGAACAGAGCGCGACATGGGGGCAGGGGCGGGGGGTGAATAAGGAATATAGACCGGGATACCCGCGCCGGGCGAGTTCATTGCGCCCGCGCGTCCAGGAGCGGCCGTCCTGCGAAGAAGGGCTGGCTAGAACAGCACCAGGTGGCGGGCGCAGTCGGGCAATTGCCGCAACAGGGCTCGCCACAGCAGCCAGATGCGTACCAGCGCCACCACTCCGACTGCCGCTGCGATGTAGAAAATCATGACCCGCTCCGTTCTTCAATAAATTCGCACGACCGTGCGAAATTGGCCGCAAGAAATGCCGGCTTGAGCCGGCGCCTGGGTGCACTACTCGATGTACTTGAAACTGCGATACGTGGAAATCAGGCGCTCATAGGCGGCGCGTACCCGCTCATGAGCCTTGGGGTCCCGCAGGAAACGGGCGTCGTGCATCAGCCCGATCATCAGACTGTAGACCTCGAACACCAACTGCTCGGGATCCGTGTCCGGACGCAGGTGACCGGCTTCCAGCGCCTGCTGCACCGTGCGGACCATCGCGGCGCGCCAGCCCCGCAGATGTTCTTCCACCACCGAGCGCAATGGCGTGTCGACGTCGTCGTATTCAAAGGCGCCGGCAACATAGATGCAGCCAGTCAGCAGTTCGACATTGCAGGCGCGTTCGATCCAGTGAGCCACCAGCGCATTCAGACGCGGCAGCCCGCGGGGTTGCGCCATGGCGGGGGTGAACACGGCGGCGACGAAGCGGCGGTCGTATTCGTCCAGCACGGCTTGCTGCAGCGCTTCGCGTGACCCGACCCGGGAGAACACGCCGCTCTTGCTGATGCCCAGCCGTTTGGCGACCTGGCCGAGCGACAGGCTCTCCAGCCCCTGGGCGGCGGCCATGTCCAAGGCCGCGTCCACAATGGCCGCGAAGGTCAGTTCGCTCTTTTCAGTCAAGGCAGTCATGCACGAAATTTAGCACGATCGTGCGAAATTGGGGGTTTTTATCTTATCGCTGTCGGCGGCTGAAAAAAAGCCGGACAGCTTGCGCTGCCCGGCTGGATCATGCAGGTTCTGGCGGAATGATCAGGCTTGGGCCGCCTTGAATTCCAGGCGGAACTTGTGCAACAGCGGCTCGGTGTAGCCGTTGGGCTGGGTCAAGCCTTCGAACACCAGCGCGCAAGCGGCCTTGAACGCCAGCGAGCCGTCGAAGTTGCCCGCCATGGGCAGGTAGTGGGGGTCGCCCGCGTTCTGGCCATCAACCACCTTGGCCATGCGCTTGAAGGTTTCCATGACCTGGTCGCGGTTCGTGACGCCGTGGCGCAGCCAATTGGCGATGTGCTGGCTGGAGATGCGCAGCGTGGCGCGGTCTTCCATGAGGCCGACGTTATGGATGTCGGGCACCTTGGAGCAGCCGACGCCCTGGTCGATCCAGCGCACCACGTAACCCAGGATGCCCTGGACGTTGTTGTCGAGTTCCTGCTGGATGTCGGCGGCGGACCATTTCGAGCGGTCGCCCACGGGCACCGTCAACAGGCCGGCCAGCAGATCGTCGCGCACGCTGTCGAGCTTGGTGCGTTCGAGTTCCTGTTGCACGGCCTGCACATCCACCTGGTGGTAGTGCAACGCGTGCAGGGTGGCGGCGGTGGGCGACGGCACCCAGGCGGTGTTGGCGCCGGCCTTGGGGTGGGCGATCTTTTGTTCGAGCATGGCGGCCATCAGGTCGGGCATGGCCCACATGCCCTTGCCGATCTGGGCGCGGCCGCGCAGGCCGGCGTCCAGGCCGACCAGCACGTTGTTGCGCTCGTAGGCGGTGATCCAGGCGGTGGACTTCATGTCGCCCTTGCGCAGCATGGGGCCGGCTTCCATGCTGGAATGCATTTCGTCGCCGGTGCGGTCCAGGAAGCCGGTGTTGATGAACGCCACCCGCGCAGCTGCGGCCTGGATGCAGGCCTTCAGGTTGATGCTGGTGCGGCGCTCTTCGTCCATGATGCCCATTTTCAGGGTGTTGCGTGGCACACCGAGCAGGTCTTCGACGCGGTCGAACAGTTCGCTGGCGAAGGCGGCTTCGGCCGGGCCGTGCATCTTGGGTTTGACGATATAGACCGAGCCGGTGCGCGAATTGAGCTTGCGTTCGCGGTCGTGCAGGGCGGCCAGGCTGGTGACCACGGCGTCCAGGATGCCTTCCGGGATTTCCTGCCCATCGCGGTCGAGCACCGCCGGGTTGGTCATGAGGTGGCCGACGTTGCGCACGAACATCAGCGAGCGGCCGTGCAGGCTCAGCGGGGCGCCGTTGGCGCCGGTGTATTGGCGGTCGGCATTGAGCTTGCGGGTGAAGGTCTTGCCGGCCTTGGTGACGGCTTCGGTCAGGTCGCCCTTCATCAGGCCGAGCCAGTTGCGGTAGATGTGGACCTTGTCGTCGGCGTCGACGGCCGCGACCGAGTCTTCGCAATCCATGATGGTGGTCAGCGCGGCTTCGACCAGGACGTCCTTGACGCCGGCAGCATCGGTGGCGCCGATGGCGTGGCTGCGGTCGACCTGGATTTCGAAGTGCAGGCCGTTGTTCTTGAGCAGCACGGCCGTGGGCGCGTCGGCATTGCCTTGGTAGCCCACGAACTGCGCCGGCGTCTTGAGCGTGGTGGCGCTGTTGGCGAGTGCGATGCTGAGCTGGCCGTTCTTGACGGCGTAGCCGCGGGCATCGGCATGCGAGCCCTGGGCCAACGGGGCGGCGGTATCCAGGAAGCCGCGGGCGCGGGCGATGACGGCGGCGCCGCGTTCGGGGTTGTACCCCTTGCCCGTGTCGCCAGGCGTGGCCGGGATGGCGTCGGTGCCGTAGAGCGCGTCGTACAGGCTGCCCCAGCGGGCGTTGGCGGCGTTCAGGGCGTAGCGCGAGTTCGACACCGGCACCACCAGTTGCGGGCCGGCTTGCTGGGAGATTTCGGTATCGACATGGTCGGTCGTGGCGCGCACGCTGGCCGGCTGCGGCAGCAGGTAGCCGATGCCTTCCAGGAACTTGCGATAGGCGGCCGGGTCGGCGATGGGGCCGGGGTGGGCGCGGTGCCAGGCGTCGAGTTCAGCCTGCAGGCGGTCGCGTTCGGCCAGCAGGGCGCGATTCTTGGGGGCCAGGTCATGCACCAGGGCCGAGAACCCCTTCCAGAAGGCGTCGGCATCCAGGCCCGAGCCGGGCAACGCTTCCTTTTCGATGAACTGGCTGAGATTGGCCGCCACTTGCAGGCCGTGGTGCTGGGTGCGTTGAGTCATGCGAGTCTCTGGTAAGGAGGTCTGGGCGGCGCGCGCGCCGGGCGAATCTGTCGTGACATCATCGTTCGCGGCTGCGCCAAAGTCCATATCAAAACCCGCTGGTCATACCAGTTTATTCACGCCCCACCCGGCAAACATTGTTTTTTTATGGTTTTATATCAGCCACTTACAGTTGGCGTGAAAAGCGTGCTCGTCTAGGACGAAAGCTTGGTCATACCACTGGTACGGAGAACGCATGCACGCCGAAATCGAAACTAAACCCCGCCAGGTGGCGGACGAGGTGGCCGAGCGCATCGAGCGCCTGATCCTGGACGGCGTCCTGAAGGCCGGCCAGGCGCTGCCGTCCGAGCGGCGCCTGACGGAAAAGCTGGGCGTGTCGCGTACGGCGCTGCGCGAGGGGCTCAAGCTTTTGCGCGCGCGCGAGATCATCCACACGTCGCAGGGCAAGGGTTCGTTCGTGGCGCGCATTTCCAAGGTGGATGCGGGCCCGTTGATGCACCTGTTCAACTCGCAGCCGCGCACGCTGTACGACCTGCTCGAGGTCCGTTCGCTGTTGGAGGCCGATTCAGCCCGGTTGGCGGCGCTACGCGGCACCGAGGCCGATTTCATCATGATCCGGCGTCGCTACGAAGAGATGGTGCATGCCCAGGCGGATGCCGATACGGCCACGCACGCGCACTTGGATCATGCGTTTCATCTGGCTATCTGCGAGGCTTCGCACAACCCGGTGCTGGTGCATACGCTGCAATCATTGAACGACCTGATGCTGGGATCGGTGTTCGCCTGCGTCAATAACCTGTACCACCGCGAGCCCGAAAAGCGGCAGATCGACAAGCAGCACGCCAAGCTGTTCAACGCGGTGATCGGGCGCCAACCCGAGCAGGCGCGCCGCGCCGCCGCCGACCATGTCGACAGCGTGCGGCAGAACCTCGCTGAAATCGAGCAGGAAGAACAGCGCCTGGTGCGCGCCACGTTGCGCCTGGAAGGCTGGACGTAGCGCGCAGCGGGCAGACCTTTACCGGTCTTCAGTCATCGCGGCCGCCAGGGCCAGCGGCTTGCCGGCGTAGACGCGGCCGAAGCGGTTGCCGAGCAACGCTTCCAGCGCGATCTGCTCTTGCCCCACGAAGCCCTTCTGCGGCAGCACGCCTTGCGCGACCAGGTCCAGCGCCGCGCAGATGCCGGCGGCGGTCGACAGCTGGATGGCGCTCAGGCGATGGCCGTCGACGTCGGCGCCGAAGACGCGAATGGGGTACGACTCTTCTTCCAGCCGGCCGTGGCGATGCCCGGACGCCTGCGCCTGGATGACGATCACATCCTGTTCGGTGGTGGGGATGGCCGTTTCGAAGATGTCTTTGAGCAGGTCGCGGCGGTCGCGCAGGCGCAGGTCATTGAGCAATAGCTTCATCAGGTTGCAATGGCCCGGGTAACGGACTGACTTGTAGTCCACGTTGCGGGCGCGGCCCAACAACGTGGCGGGCAGCGTGCCCAGCCCGCCCGAGGTGTTGAAGGCTTCGTATTCGACGCCGTCCAGCGCAAAGGTCTCATAGCCTTCCAGCGCGGGCACGCTGGTCAGTTCACCATCGACGATGGCTTCGCACGGGTTGCAGTATTCGTTGATCAACCCTTCGGTGCTCCAGGTCAGGTTGTAGCGCAGGCTGTTGGACGGGTAACGCGGCAGTGCGCCCACGCGCATGCGCAGGTCCAGCAACGTGTCGAAGCGACGGGCCAGCGCGTTGCCGACGATGCCGATGAAGCCCGGCGCCAGGCCGCACTGCGGCATCAGCACGCTGTGGCTGTCAGCGGCCAGCGCCTGGATGGCATGGGTGCTGGCTACGTCTTCGGTCAGGTCGAAGTAATGGACGCCGGCCTTCGCGCACAGTCCCGCCACCGCGATGGCGCGATGGAACGGCAGCGCATTGACCACGGCGTAACGGCCCTCGAGGCAGGCCGCGATCGAGGCGTCATCGGAAATCTGGCGCGTTTCGCAGCCCAATTCGGCCACGGCGCGCAGGCGCGCGGGGTCCTGGTCGGCAACCAAGACCGAATAGTCGCCGCTACGCTCAAGCATCAGGGCGATGGCGAAGCCGATTTTTCCGGCGCCCAACAAGAGGACGGGCTTGGTAGAGGTGGACATGGTGCGCTCCTGCATAGAGAGGGGGAAGGGTTGGCCTCATCCTATGCGCGAGCGTTGTCGATTTGTAGATGCTAAAGCGTCGTAACGGTTTTAACTAACGTCGTTATGACTTAATTGGGTGTCGATTCGTCAAAAGAAAAGCCCCTCGGCCAGGGCCGAAGGGCTTTGCAGGGCGATTGCCGGGCCTGGAAGCCAGGCCTTGCAATCAGCTGCCCATGGGGGGGTAGTCCATGTTGCCGAAGGTGACCAGGCCTTCCGTCTTGGCTTGGGCCAGTTCGGTTTGCACTTGGGCGCGGGTCAGCGACGAGGCAGCGGCGTGGGCAACGGGCGGGTAGTCCATGTTGCCGAAGGTGACTTCACCGGCGTTCTTGGCTTGGGCCAGTTGCTCTTGCACTTGTTGCGCGGTCAGGCTGGACTTCTGGGCGATGGCGGCGGGGTAGCCTTCTTCGCCGAAGGTGTATTGGCCCGAAACCTTGGCTTGTTGCAGTTCGGCTTGAACCTGGGCACGCGACGGGCCTTGGTCGGCTTCGGCGGCTTGGGCGCCAGCGGCAGCCAGAACGGACATGGACAGCATCAAAGCGGTAGCAAGGGTTTTCATAGCAGACCTCCATATGTCTTGAGCTTGGGATCCGAACCTCTGGCCTGATTGCTGGGGGTTCGCTTGCTGTGTCCCGATGAGATGCATTCTGTGCCTAAACAACCCTGGGATAAACCCTTATTACCTGAAAACATCTTTCCAAAATACGTACTAATCGGTCTGGAACTTCTCAAATGGCACCATAGGTGGCGATATTTCCATTTGATGACGCAATAGGTGGTGGTCGGCCCGGGCAGGGGCCAAGGCCGGCGAATCAAGGGGGAGGGGGAAAGCGGCGCGCAGCCCCGGAAGGGTTCCGGGGCTGGCAGGGGGAAGGATCAGCGGTTCAGGTCAGCCAAAGCGGCGTCGTATTCAGCGCGTGCTTCGTCCAGCTTGCGCTGGGCCTTGTCGATCTTGTCTTGCTTGCCCTTGGCGCGGGCGGTCTTGAGCTCGGCCTCGCGTTCGGAGACCTTGTTCTGCTTGTCGCGCACGTCGGCTTCGCGCTGGGATTGCAGGCGGCTGTCGGTGCAGTGCGCCTTCGCCTCAGCCAACGCTTTCTGCAAGCCGGCCACCTTGCGGGTGTTGTTGTCGGCCTTGGCCGCGGCGATGTCGTTTTCGATCTGGCAGAACTTGGCGGCGCAACCGCGCTGCGCCGAGCAGTCGGTCGCGGCCTGCGCGGGCAGGGCGCCGAGCAGTGCGCAAACCGAAGCCAGGGCCGTCAGGGTTTTGGTCAAAGCGGGCATGCGGTGTCTCCGTAAGGCGTGTCGGGAGCTGCCATCTTCGCCCAAGCGGCCGTGGCTCGCAATGCGCGCGGTCAACGGATCAGCGTGCCTGCCAGCGCTGCCGCAACCAGCAATGCGCCCAGCCACAGGTTGGCGCGGAACAGCATGAAATTGCGGTCGGGGCGCTGGATGTCGAAGACCTTCAACTGCCAAGCCAGGTGCACGGCGATGGCGGCAATGCCCACGTAATAGGCCGCGGACATGCCGATGGCATAGCCGCCCCAGGCCCACAGCACGACGTTGGCCAGGTAGAACCCGCCGATCCAGAGCTTGCCCTGGTCGCCAAAGCGCATGGCCGTGGAGTGCAGCCCGAGGCTGCGGTCGTCGCGCACGTCGACGTAGGCGTAGATGCTGTCGTAGCCCACCTGCCACAGCACCGCGCCCAGCCACATGGCCACGGCGGCCAGGGGCACGTGGTTCTGCGTGTCCGACCAGGCCATGAGCATGCCCCAGTTGAAGCAGATGCCCAGTACCACCTGCGGCCAGTAGGTGACGCGTTTGCATAGCGGATAGATGAAGACGAAGGGCAGGACGGCCACGGCCAACCAGCGGCTCATGCCGTTCAGGAAGAACAGCAGCGAACCGCAGACGAGCAACTGGCCGATCAGGAACCACACCGCCTTGCGCATCGTCAGCTGGCCGCTGGTCAGCGGGCGAAAGCGGGTGCGTTCGACGTGTTTGTCGAAGTTGCGGTCGCACATGTCGTTGACGGTGCAGCCGATGCCGCGCATCAGCAAGGCGCCCAGCGAGAAAACGATCAGGCGTTGCAGGTCGGGCAGGCCACCGGCGGCCTGGATCAGCGCAGCGATGCAGGGCAGCAGGGTCAGCCAGGTGCCGATGGGGCGGTCAAGCCGGCACAGGCGGGCGTAGGGCCGCCACGATCGGGGCAGCCAGCGTTCGACCCAGTCGGTGAAGACGATGTCGCTGAGGTCGACGGGAGGTTGTTGCGGGGCGCTCACTGTCACGGCGAAAGAAAGGGGAGGAAAGCCGACAGCATAAAACAACGGCCGGGCATGGTGCCCGGCCGCGGTGCCGTCAAGGGTGGTCAGGGCCGGGTTTTCAGGCCGTGTATTCCTTGAGCAGCTTGCCCAGGATGGCGATGCCGGTGCGGATCTTGTCTTCGGGCACGGTGGCAAAACTGAGGCGCAGCGTGTTGGCGCGGCCGGCGCCGCTGTAGAACGGCGCGCCGGGCACGAACGCCACGTTCTGGGCAATGGCCTTTTCGAGCAGCTTGGTGCTGTCGATGTGCTCGGGCAGCGTCAGCCAGATGAACATGCCGCCTTCGGGCTTGGTCCAGGTGACGGTGGCGGGGAATTCGCGCTGGATGGCTTCGAGCATGCAGCTGCCCTGGGCGCGGTAGATTTCGCGCACGTTGGGCAGGTGCTCGTCCAGGAAGCCGTCCTTGACGATTTCGTACACGGCCATCTGGGTCAGCGTGGGCGTGTGCAGGTCGGTGGCTTGCTTGGCCTGCACCAGCTTGTTGATCAGCGGACGGGCGGCGGCGATGTAGCCCAGGCGCAGACCCGGGGCCAGCACCTTGGAGAACGTGCCCAGACGGACGACATTGGCGCCGTACTCGGAGGCCAGCGCGATCAGGCCAGGCTGCGGTTCGCCTGCGTAGCGCAGTTCGCCGTAGGGGTCGTCTTCGATGATGGTCAGGTTCAGTTCGGCGGCGCGCTTGACCAGCGCAATGCGGCGCGCCAGGCTCAGCGTGCGGCCGGTGGGATTCTGGAAATTGGGCAGGGCGTACAGGAAGCGCGCGCCATCGGCCAGTTCGGGGGTGATGGCATCGGGGATCAGGCCGCCGTCGTCGGTGGGCACCGGCACGAACTTGGGCTGGTACAGGCTGAACGATTGCAGGGCGCCCAGGTAGCTGGGGTCTTCGACCAGCACTTTGCTGTCCTTGTCGATCAGGACCTTGCCGAGCAGGTCCAGCGCTTGTTGCGAGCCGGAGACGATCAGGATCTGGTCGGCGGTGACATTGGCGCCCGCGCTGTTGAGGTCGTCCGCGACCCATTGGCGCAGCGGCGCAAAGCCTTCGGTGGGACCGTATTGCAGGGCGGCGCGGCCGTTGGTGGCCAGGACCTTGTCGAATGCCGCTCGTACCACTTCTACCGGGAAGCCGCCGGGCGCCGGCAGACCGCCTGCGAACGAGATGACTTCGGGCCGCTCGGTGACCTTGAGGATCTCGCGGATGGCGGAACTGGTGAGTTGCTGAGCGCGTTCCGAGAAGGAAAACGCAGGTTCGAAAGGCTTGTCCATGGCTTGCTTCTTAATCAAGAAGAGGGGTGGCAGGGGTAACGGCAACGAGGCAGAAAAGACGTTACTGCGTAAACTATTGTCCCACAGCGAGGCGAGCCGGCCCCTTTATCGCGGCGCGCCCCTAAAATCACTTGCATCGATAATCGCCTGTACAGTTACATTTATACATATGTTTGAAGCTGCCCCGATTGCCGCCGAATCCAAGGCTGCGTTGTACGCCGAACTGGTCAAGCAGGCTCGCGCGCTGCTCGAAGGCGAGCACGACCGCATTGCCAATGCCGCCAACCTCGGCGCGCTGGCCTACCAGGCCCTGCCCGACCTGAACTGGGTGGGCTTTTACTTCTTTGATGGCACGGAACTGGTGCTGGGTCCCTTCCAGGGCAAGCCGGCCTGCGTGCGCATTGCGCTGAACCGCGGCGTGTGTGGCGCGGCGGCGAGCCAGCGCCAGACGCAACTGGTGCCGGACGTGCACGCGTTTCCGGGCCATATCGCCTGCGACGCCGCCTCGCGCTCCGAGATCGTGGTGCCGCTGGTCCATCAAGGCCAGCTCATTGGCGTATGGGACGTCGACAGCCCGGTGCCCGACCGCTTCGACGAAGACGACCGGCGCGGCATGGAAGCACTCTGCGAGGCGTTCCTGGCCAGCCTGCGTTGACAGGCCCGCGGCAGCCCGGTAGATTTGCGCATCGGCCGGTTGCGGCCGATTTTGCCCCTTTATTCCTTTCATGATTCATCAGGCCAACCAATCCGCTTACCTGTTCCGCGCCCTGGGCGTGGCGACGGTCTGCGTCGGCCTGAAATCCAAAAAACAGCCGCTCATCTGACCGGAGCATGCTGTTCCGTCAGATGGGCGACGGAACAGCGGCCTCTCGGCGGCGCCATGGCGCCTTCGCGCGCACCCCAAGTATCCCGAGCACTTCTGTACGGTCCAACCACGGTCCGCTTACACCGAAGGAGTGTTCATGCAAACTCGTCAATCCCTCTTCCAAGGCGTCTGGGTTCCCCTGGTGACGCCGTTTTCCGGCGGCGCTGTCGATGGCGGGGCCCTGCGCCGCCTGGTGCGCCATTTCGTGGCCGCCGGGGTGGATGGCCTGGTCGTCTGCGGCAGCACCGGCGAAGCCGCGGCGCTGGATGATGCCGAGCAACTGGCCGTGCTCGACGCCGTGCTGACCGAAGCTGGCCGAATGCCCGTGGTGATGGGCCTGGCGGGCAACCACCAAGGCCATGTGCTGCAGCGCCTGTCGGCCTTTGGTACGCGTCCGCTGGCGGGCATTCTGGCACCCGCGCCGTATTACGTGCGCCCTGGCCAGGACGGCGCTGCCGCCTATTTCCGCTGCCTGGCCGATGCCTCGCGCTTTCCCCTGGTGCTGTACGACATTCCGTACCGAACCGGCACATCGCTGGAGACCGCCACATTATTGGCCTTGGCGGCGCACCCGAACATCGCCGCCATCAAGGACTGCGGCGGGTCGCTGGACAAGACGCTGGCGTTGATCGCCGACGGCAACATGCGCGTGCTGGCGGGTGAAGACCTGCAATCACTGTCGCTGCTGTGCCTGGGGGGCGCTGGCATGATCGCGGCGGCCGCGCATATCCGCCCCGATCTGTTCGTGGCCATGTACCAGGCGGTGCAGGCGCAGCAGCTGGACCTGGCCCGCCGCCTGTTCCAGGCGCTGGTGCCCATCATCCAGCTGACGTTCGCCGAGCCCAATCCGGGCCCCGTCAAGGCGCAATTGGGTCGCCAGGGCCTGTTGACCGACGAATTGCGCCAGCCGATGCCCAGCGCCAGTGCGGCCCTGGCGTTGCGCATGGATGCCGCGGTGGCGGGATTGAACCGGCAGTTCCCCTGCCAGTAACAGGCGTCTGGTCAAAGGCTTGGGCCGAACGTCATGCGGCCCGTCGGGAGGCGGATTCATTTTGTAATAAATGTCTCACCTTGATCCTGACGGATTGCTTATGATGCGGCCATTCTCCGGGGTGAAACAAAACGTTCATGGCCCAAGCTTTCGTCGCGTTGTCCGCCTGGCAGGTCATGCTGGCAGGCCTGCTGTTCTTCGGCGGCATCTATCTGGTTTTCGGTGCTGCGACCTGGCTGCTGACCCAGCACATCCTGCCGGCGCTGGGCATCGGCCGTCCGCTGGACCCGCGGCCGTTGGCGCCGGGGCAACTGCGGCGCGAGTTCGCCCAGTCTGGCCTGTCGATCCTGCTGTTCGGCACCGGCATGATCTTTCCATGGGGCCTGCTGCAGCTGGGTTGGGCGCACCTGGATCCGGATGCCAGCTGGCAGAAGATCACGCTGGAAATCCTGGTGCTGGTGGCCTGGAACGACGTGCACTTCTGGATCAACCACCGGTTGCTGCACACCAAGCTGCTGCGCCGCTTTCACCTGCCGCACCACCGCTCGGTGGTGACCACGCCATTTTCGACCTACAGCTTTCACCCCATCGAGGCGCTGATGCTGGGCAATGTGATCATGCTGCCGATGGTGCTGCACGATTTCAGCTTCTGGTCGCTGGCATCGGTGCCGCTGTTCAGCCTGTTCTTCAATTGCATCGGCCACGCCAATTACGACTTCTTTCCCAACGTGTCCTATTCGCACTGGTTCGCCGCGAGCCGCCGACACCATCTGCACCACGCCTGCTATCACGGCAATTTCGGGTTCCAGTTCACCTTCATGGATCGCCTGTTCCGCACCCGGCTGCAAGCCGAGGCGGCCACGCCCCAACTGGAGGCTTTCCGTAAGCGAGAATCGCTTGGCGGACGCGCTTAGCAAGCCGCGCCGGCTGCCCACGCTGCGTAACCGGCGCGATTGGCAGAGCCTGGCCTACCTGGCCGCGTTGCCCGCGCTGGCGGCGTGGCAGTGGCTGCACGGCTTCTGGTGGCCGCTGTATGCGCTGATGCTGTTCCTGACGCTGGGCATCGGTGTGATTCACCACAACCACACGCACATCCGCATGTGGCGGGGGCGCTGGACCAATCGCGCCACCGACTTCTGGATCACGCTGTTGCAGGGACACCCCACCTTCGTGTTCTACCCGGCGCACGTGGCCAATCACCATCGCTACAAGCACGGCGCGCTCGACGCGGCGCGCACCTATCGGTTCGGCGGCGATACCAATCACCTGTGGGGCTACCTGATCCACCCGGCGCAGGCCGTGTGGGTGCTGTATCCGTTGTTTTTCGCCTGGCTGGGCCGGCTGCGCCGGCATTGGCCGGGCGCGTGGCGCTACTGCATGTGCCAATACGGCGCGTGGCTGGGGCTGTGGGGCGCACTGCTGGCCCTGAACCCGGTCAAGGCGCTGGTGTTCGTCATCATTCCGCAGCTGCATGGCCTGCACTGGTTGCTGGCCACCAACTATCTGCAGCACGCGCATGCCGATGGCGGCCCGCGGGCGGTGGCCGGCCTGAACTACGCCCGCAATTTCGAAGGAATGGTCAATCCGCTGCTGTTCAATATCGGGCTGCATACCGCGCACCATGAACATCCGCGCGCGCACTGGTCGGAACTGACCGGCTTGCACCGCGATCATTACCGGGCCCGCGTGACGCCCGCGCTGAACGAGGGCGGCCTGACGCCCTACATGTTCCGCGTGTTCGTGCTGGGCACTTTCCTGCCGCGTTTCCGCACCCGCTCGTGCATGGCGCCCGAGCACGTGCGCTAGCGCCGCCTACCCATACCTGCCACTAGAGACCCGCCATGCCTATCGCGTTCAATCGTGTCTACCTGGAGAGTGCCGGCTACTTCATGCCGGGCGAGCCCGTGTCCAACGAGGCCATGGACAGCTACATCGCACCGCTGAACCGCATGTCCAGCCGCATCAAGAGCCGCATCCTGGCCGAGAACGGCATCAAGCAGCGCTATTACGCGATCGATCCCGAAGGCGCCACGGTGTTCACCAATGCGCAGCTGGCGGCCAACGCCATCCGCGATTGCCTGCGGCGCAACGACAGCGACCTGGCGGACGTGTCGCTCTTGACCAGCGGGTCGTCGGGCGGCGACGCACTGATGCCTGGGTTCGCCAACATGATCCAGGGCGAATTGGCCGCGCATCCGATGGAAACCTTGTCAGTGCATGGCATCTGCGCGGCCGGTGTTTCAGCCATCCAGTCGGCGGCGCAGGGCGTCGAGATGGGCGGGCATGCCCGCGCGCTGGCCGTGGCGGCCGAATTGCCGTCGCGGATGTTCAAGCGCTCGCGCTTCGCGGCGCGCGGCTACGACGCGGATTTCGATGCGCATTTCCTGCGCTGGATGTTGTCGGACGGCGCGGGTGCTGTGCTGCTGGGGCAGGGCGGGCAGCCGTTGCCGGGCGCGTCCAGCGGCGTGCGGTTGCGTCTGAAGTGGGTGCACCAGCGTTCGTTCTCGGGCGATTACCCGGTCTGCATGCAGCTGGGCCTGTCGGCCGATCGGCAGAAGGGGCACCTGGACTATCCGTCCTGGAACGAGGCCGAGGCGGACGGCGCGCTGTCGCTGCGCCAGGACATCCGGCTGCTGCCGCATCTGTTCGACATCGGCATCCACGAGTACGCCAAGCTGGTGCGCGACGGGTGGCTCGACCCGGACCAGGTGGATCATTTCCTGTGCCACTACTCGTCCGAGAAATTCATTCCGGTGGTCGAAGACCTGATGGAGAAGGCCGGCCTGGTGATTCCGCGCGAACGCTGGTTCAGCAACCTGGCCTGGCGCGGCAATACGGGGGCGGCATCGATCCTGATCATGCTGGCCGAGTTCCTGGAAACGCGCGAGGTCAAGCCGGGCGAGCAGATCTTCTGCTACATCCCCGAGTCGGGCCGATTCATGGCTGCCTACATGCTGCTGGAAGCCGAGGCCGTGCAGGGCGCCGCCGTGCCCGTGTCGACCGGCGCGGTACAGACCGCGGCCGGGCGCGAAGACGCCCATAGCGCCGATGCTGATGCCATCGCGCCGCCGCACGATCCGGACATGGCGCCGCAAGGCCTGGGCCAGTTGCTGACCGAGCTGGCGGCCATCTGGCACGACTACCGTTCGCGTGTCTGGCGCACGCCGGTGGTGCGCCGCCTGCGCAACCGCCAGTTCCAGACCGCCGACTACCTGAACTGGATGGAAAACTGGATTCCGCAGGTGCGTGAAGGCAGCAAGTGGATGCGTGAAGGCGCGGCGTCGCTCACCGAGCAGTACCAGCCGCTGGCCGCGTTGATCGACATGCACGCCGGCGAGGAACAGAACGATTTCCAGATCCTGTTCCAGGACTACCGCACGGCCGGCGGCCCGATCGACAATATCGACCTGCTGCGCCGCAACCCCGGCGGCGAAGCGCTGAACGCCTACCTGCACAGCCTGGCCGCCACCCGCGACCCGATCGGCCTGCTGGGCGCCATCTACATCATCGAAGGCACCGGCCAGCGCATCGTGCCGGCGCTGCTGCCGTTGCTCAAGGCCAGCCTGAAGTTGCCGCCGGACGCGTTCCGCTTCCTGGAATACCATGGCCACAACGACGAGAACCACCTGGCCCGCTGGTTGACCGCCGTGGAACTGGCGCTGGACTGCGATGAAGATGGCCGCGCCGAGCAACGCATCGTCGACACCGCGCGTCGCACGGCGGCGCTGTACCTGATGCAGTTTCATCACGTGATGGAGGACGGCGCGGCATGAACACGGAACCGGATTTCCTGGCCAAGGCGCACGATCCCGCCGATCCCAGCCCGTGGCTGGCCTTGTACCTGGACCGCAGCACGCCGTTGCCGGACAAGGTCAAGAAAGCCTGGCTGACGGATTCCAGCTGCGCTTCGCGCCAGTATCTGTTGCCGTTCTTGCGGCCGCTGGCGCGCGCCTTCATCATCCTCATCCAGGTCGTGAAGACGTTCCTGCCGCGCCGCTGGTCGCATTCGCGGCTGCTGCACCGCATCCTGGCGTGGGGCCTGAAGCGTTTCGTGTCGCCCGAAGCCAATTGGCTCATCCTGCGCCACTTTCACCTGGGCGCGCAGGCCCTGTCGTTCATTGCGGCCAATTCGCCGGTGCGCATCACCACCACGCCGCTGGAGCCGATGGAGATCGACGACCTGAAGGACGAATTGTTCGTCAAGCACGACCTGAACCTGTTCAACTTCGTGATCCGGCTGAACCAGGCGTTGCGCGATGCCGGCGTCGAGATGCATGCGCCGGAGCAGGTCGATTTCTCGATGATCCGCGATCCCGATCTGCGGCTGGAAGACATGCCACGCGGCAAGCTGAATTTCCTGGATCTGCAAAGCGCGATCGAGCTGTTCACGCCGCTGTACCAGCTGATGCTGACCGACAACGATTTCTGGCGCGCGGCCAATTCGCTGCAGCTGGACGAAACCATCGGCATCTACGCGGCCAAGTTGCTGGGGGCGCCGCAGCACCTGATCCTGGTGAACAACAGCCATCCGCTGGTGCCGATGTCGACATTGCGGGCTGGCTACCGGCTGGTGCTGCACGGCCTGTCCACGGAAATGCTGCACAGCCTGTTGATGGAAATGAAGGCCGCGCAAGCCGGCGCCGAGCCGCCGGCACCGATCGCCTGAGGGGGGCGCCGCGGTCCTCAGGGCCATCGGCGGTGTCCATTGGGGCGCGCAAGCCCGGGTTGTCACTGTAGAAGGCGGCAAAGTCGCTGCGCTATATTGCGACCCTTGCCCGCCGAGCCTCGCGGGGGCCGTGTCCACATGGCCTGAATCCCTGTTCCCGGAAGCACTTTCAATGCCCCAGCCCATCGAAGTCCTGGCCACTGTCTTGTTCGTCGTGGCGGTGCTTCACACCTTTTCCGTGCCCGTGTTTGCTCGTCTTGCCCATCGGGGCGGGCCGCATGCGGGCTTCTGGCATCTGTTCTCGGAAGTCGAGGCCGTCTTCGGCGTCTGGGCGTTCGCGTTGATCGTGGCGATGGCCGCGTTGTCGGGGCCAGCCGAAGCCATCGGCTACATGGACACGCGCAACTTCACCGAGCCGCTGTTCGTATTCGCCATCATGGTGGTGGCGGCCAGCCGGCCGATCCTGGAACTGGTGGGGTTGCTGGTGCGCATGACGGCGCGCGCGGTACCCCTGCCACGTGAGCTGGCGACGTTTTTCGTGGTGATGTCACTGGTGCCGCTGGGCGGCTCGTTCATTACCGAACCGGCAGCCATGACGCTGGCGGCGATCCTGTTGCGCGACGCGTATTTCCGCACCAGCGGCCGCGCGGGCTTCAAGTACCTGACCCTGGGCGTGCTGTTCGTCAACGTGTCCATCGGCGGGGTGCTGACCTCGTATGCCGCGCCGCCGGTGTTGATGGTGGCGTCCACCTTTGGCTGGGATTCGGCCTACATGGTGCAGCACTTCGGTTGGCGGGCGGCGGTGGCGGTCTGCCTGAATGCCGGCATCCTGACGTTCGTGTGCCGCAAGGCCCTGCTTGAACGGACGGTGGGCACCGGCGCCGGCGTGGATGGCGCCGAGGGCCATGACAAGCGTCCGCCCGTGCCGCCGTTGGTGATGCTGATCCACCTGGTATTCCTGGTGGCCGTCGTGCTGACCGCGCACCATCCCGCCATTTTCCTGGGCCTGTTGATGATGTTCATCGGCTTTGCCGAAGCCTACAAGCGGCACCAGAACCGTCTGTTGATCAAGGAAGGCCTGATGGTTGGGTTCTTCCTGGCCGGCTTGGTGGTGCTGGGCGGCCTGCAGAAATGGTGGCTGCAGGACTTGCTGGGGGGCCTGCAACCTTTCGTGCTGTTCTGGGGCGCCACGGCCCTGACGGCCGTGACCGACAACGCCGCGCTGACCTACCTGGGCTCGCTGGTGGAGGGCACGGGCGAGGCCTGGCGCTACATGCTGGTGGCCGGGGCGGTCACGGGCGGCGGCCTGACGGTCATTGCCAACGCGCCGAACCCGGCGGGGTTCGCCATCCTGAAAAACCATTTTCCGGACGGCAGCATCTCGTCCGGACGGCTGTTTTTGTCCGCACTGGGGCCTACGTTGGTGGCTGCGCTGATGTTCCTGCTACCCGTCTGACGGGGCGGGGGTGGGCGCCCCGGCGACGGCCCCACGGACCCCGCCGTGAGGTTGCCGCCGGCCCTTCATGAAAAACCGCTAAAATTCAAGACTTTCCCGTATTTTTCCGGCCTTGCCCGCCCGTTGTCCGGTCTGGCGCCAGTTCCGGCCCCGTGTCCTGCTTTGCAAGACCCGCCGGCGAACCTGGCTCCGCACCGTCCGGCCGACGGTTATTGAACCGCCGGGCCCGCGCCAGGGAGCCCTCGATGCCCATCTACGCTTATAAGTGCAGCGCCTGCGGCCATGCCAAAGACGTCTTGCAGAAGATTTCCGACGCGCCGCTTTCGGTTTGCCCCGAATGCGGCCAAAGCACGTTTTCCAAGCAGGTGACCGCGGCTGGATTCCAGCTCAAGGGCTCCGGCTGGTACGTCACCGATTTCCGCAACGGCAGTGGCGGCAATCAGGCCACCGGCGCCGCTGCGCCGGCGTCGTCGTCCGATAATGCCGCCCCGGCGGCCAGCCCGGCCCCCGCCGCCAGCGCGCCGGCCCCGGCGGCTGCCCCCGCGGCCGCCGCCGGCTCGGCTTCCGCTTCCTGAGACCGCGCGCGATGCGTATGCGCGTCATCAAAAAGTACTTCATCACCGGCCTGCTGATCTGGGTTCCCCTGGTCATCACGGTGTGGGTGCTGGGGCTGCTGGTCGCGACCCTCGAAGGGTTCGTGCCTGGCTTCCTGTCGTCCGAATCGCTGTTCGGCGTCGACATTCCCGGCTTCCGCTTCGTCCTGGTCATCGTGGTGGTGCTGTTGACGGGCATTTTCGCGGCCAACCTGATCGGCCGCACCATGGTGGACCAGTGGGAAAACCTGCTGGGCCGCATTCCGCTGGTGCGCTCGATCTACAACTCGGTCAAGCAGGTCAGCGACACCGTGCTTGCCCCCAATGGCCAGGCGTTTCGCCGCGCGGTGCTGGTGCAGTATCCGCGCGTGGGCAGCTGGACCATCGCATTCGTGACCGGCACGCCCAGCGGCGAAGTGGCCGACCTGCTTCCGGGCGACCACATCAGCGTGTACGTGCCGACCACGCCGAATCCCACGTCCGGCTTTTTCCTGATGGTGCCCCGTGCCGACACGGTGGACTTGCAGATGAGCGTGGACGCGGCCCTGAAGTACATCGTTTCCATGGGCGTCGTCGCCCCGGGTCCGGCGGTTGCGCCGGGCGTCCGGCCGGCGCCGCTCTCTCCGGCACCTGGCGCGCAGAACGCGCCAGGCGCCGATTCGTAACCCTTACGCTATAACCAAGCACACAACGGAGTTATCCCGATGCGTACCTGCTACACCGGCCAGGTTTGCCGCGACCATCTCGGCCAGACCGTCACCCTGTATGGCTGGGTGAACCGCCGCCGCGACCACGGCGGGGTCATCTTCATCGACTTGCGCGACCGCGCGGGCCTGGCGCAGATCGTGTTCGATCCGGATAACGCCGCCTTTGCCACCGCCGAGCGCCTGCGCAACGAATTCTGCGTGCGCGTCACGGGCCTGGTGCGCGAGCGTCCGGCCGGCACCGCCAACGCCGAGCTGGCCTCGGGCGAAATCGAAGTGCTCTGCAAGGAAGTCGAAATCCTGAACGCGTCGGTCACCCCGCCGTTCCAGCTGGACGACGACAACCTGTCGGAAACCACCCGCCTGACGCACCGCGTGCTGGACCTGCGCCGTCCGCAGATGCAGCGCAACCTGATGTTGCGCTACCGCGTGTCGATCGAAACGCGCAAGTTCCTGGACCAGCTGGGCTTCATCGACATCGAAACCCCGATGCTGGCCAAGAGCACGCCCGAAGGCGCCCGCGACTACCTGGTGCCCTCGCGCGTGAACGCCGGCCACTTCTTCGCGCTGCCGCAATCGCCCCAGCTGTTCAAGCAGATGCTGATGGTGTCGGGCTTTGACCGCTACTACCAGATCACCAAGTGCTTCCGCGACGAAGACTTGCGCGCCGATCGCCAGCCGGAATTCACCCAGATCGACTGCGAAACGTCGTTCCTGAACGAATTCGAGATCCGCGAGATCTTCGAAAACCTGATCCGCCACGTCTTCAAGGTGGTGCAGGGTGTTGACCTGGCCCAGCCGTTCCCGATCATGACCTGGACCGAAGCCATGCGCCGCTACGGTTCGGACAAGCCCGACCTGCGCGTGCAGCTCGAGTTCACGGACATCACCGATGTCATGCGTGACGTGGACTTCAAGGTGTTCGCCGCCGCCGCCACGGCGCCCGGCAGCCGCGTGGTCGCCCTGCGCGTGCCCGGTGGCGCCGAAATGTCGCGTAGCGAGATCGACGCCTACACCCAGTTCGTCGGCATCTACGGCGCCAAGGGCCTGGCTTACATCAAGGTCAACGAAGTGGCCAAGGGCCGCGACGGCCTGCAATCGCCCATCGTCAAGAACCTGCACGACGCTGCCCTGGCCGAACTGGTCAAGCGCACCGGCGCGCAAGACGGTGACATCATCTTCTTTGGCGCCGACCGCGAGAAGGTCGTCAACGACGCCATCGGCGCGCTGCGCGTGAAGATCGGCCACAGCGAGTTCGGCAAGAAGTCGGGCCTGTTCACGGCTGGCTGGCAGCCGCTGTGGGTGGTCGACTTCCCGATGTTCGAATACGACGAGGAAGACGGCCGCTACACCGCCGCCCACCACCCGTTCACCAGCCCCAAGGACGGTCACGAAGACTTCCTGGAAACCGATCCCAGCAAGGCGTACGCCAAGGCCTACGACATGGTCCTGAACGGCTGGGAAATCGGCGGCGGCTCGGTTCGTATCCACCGCGAAGAAGTGCAGAGCAAGGTGTTCCGCGCGCTCAAGATCGGTGCCGAGGAAGCTCGCGAAAAGTTCGGCTACCTGCTGGACGCGCTGCAATACGGCGCACCTCCGCACGGCGGCATCGCCTTCGGCCTGGACCGCATCGTCACGATGATGACCGGCGCCGAATCGATTCGCGACGTGATCGCCTTCCCGAAGACGCAGCGTGCGCAAGACCTGCTGACGCAAGCGCCTTCGGAAGTCGACGAGAAGCAACTGCGCGAACTGCACATCCGCTTGCGCAACGTCGAGCAGAAGTAATCCCCCCCGACGCGCCGGAGGCGCCTCCCCCCCAGGGGGGCGCCTCACGGGACCGGCGGAGCCGGATCCTCGGCGGCCTGGCTTGTGGGGCGGCGATTGCTTGCGTCGTGCTGCGTTCTTGTGGCCCCTGGCTTGCGGCGACCAGGCTTTGCAGTGAGCATCTTTTTGTTGCGGCTTGGGGGTGCGGAATTGGGGTAATCTGGCAAACGCCGCTTTGTGGCGGTGCTTGCCGGGCTGCTTCTGGGTTTGGCTTGTGGTTCCTCTGCTTTCAAAGGCGCCATCGCTTTTATGTCGCTCATCCGTGTCGTCAGCTACAACATCCACAAGGGCCGTTCGGCGCTGGGCCGGCGTGACTCCCTGAATGAATTGCGCCTGGGCCTGTATGGCCTGCGCCCCGACCTGGTCTTCCTGCAGGAGGTCCAGGGTCGCAACGAACAGAAATCGTTGCTGGATGCCCAGCACGAGTCCTTGGCCGCAGCCCTGAAGCTGGATGTGGCCTATGGCCGCAATGCGGTCCGCCATGAAACCGATCATGGCAATGCGCTGTTGTCGCGCTTTCCCATTCTTGACCACGAAAACCAGGACATCTCCGACCACCGGCTGGAACAGCGCGGTCTCTTGCATGCGCGCATCGAACTGGATGGCCGTGCGGTGCATTGCTTCGTGGTGCATCTGGGCTTGTTTGCCGGCAGCCGCAGCCGCCAGATCCTGGCGCTGACCGAGCGCATCCGGCGCATGGTGCCGGACGGCGAACCCATCCTGATCGCGGGCGACTTCAACGACTGGGGCGACCGCCTGGCGCCGCTGTTCGTGCAGCAGTTGGGCCTGTATGAAGTGTTTTCGCACGCGCCACGCAGCCATGGCGGGGAACTGCCGCGGCTACGCGACTCGGTCAAACGCTTGAGCAATGCCTTGCGCGGCCTGCCCAACAGCGGCGTGTCCGTCATGGAACGCACCAACCAGCTGGGCATGGACGGTAGCTCGCGCCTGCTGCTGCCCCCGCCCCGCACGTTTCCGGCCGTGTTTCCCTGGTTTCGCCTGGACCGCATCTACCAACGCGGCTTTGCCGTGCGCAGCGCGCGTGTGCTGCGCGGCCGCGAATGGGCGCGGCTGTCCGATCATTCCCCCTTGCTGGCCGAGCTGGAACTTCCGTGAAGGCCGAGCAGGTCAAGTTGGAATGGACCGACGGCAACCAGATCCGCTTGTTGCAGAACGGGACCGATTTTTTTCCTGCCCTGTGCAAGGCAATCGACGAAGCCCAGGTCAGCGTGCACCTGGAAACCTACATTTTCATGCTGGACCGCACCGGCTTGAAGGTGCTGGACTGCCTGATGGCCGCGGCCGCACGCGGCGTGAAGGTGCGGGTGGTGCTGGACGGATTCGGCAGCGCCGAGACGGCCGATGCCGTGCGTGAACGCTTGACCGCGGCAGGTGCGCAATGCCGCATTTTCCGCCCCGAGCCGCGTTGGTTTGCCAAGTTCATTCCGTCGCGCAGCCGTCTGCGGCGCCTGCACCGCAAGGTCACTGTCGTCGATGGCAGCATTGCCTTCATCGGCGGCATCAACATCGTCGACGATTACGATGACCTGGATCCGACCGACGGCATTTCGGCGCCGCGCTTTGACTTCGCGGTGCAGGTGCAGGGGCCGGTGGTCACCGATGCCGCCTACGCACAGGACCTGCTGTGGGTACGCCTGAACTGGGCTCGCCTGCGCCGTCATCCGCGCGATTGGAGCCGCATGCGGCTCACCAAGCCCACCCATGCGCCGGTGGCGCCTTGCGGCGACCTACGCGCCGCACTGGTACTGCGGGACAATCTGCGCTTTCGCCAGACCTTTGAGCGCGCCTACCTGTACGGCATCACCCAGGCGCGTCGCGACATCCTCATCGCCAACGCCTATTTCTTCCCGGGTCGTCAGTTTCGCCGGGCCCTGGCCAAGGCTGCGGCGCGCGGCGTGCGGGTGCGCCTGCTGCTGCAAGGCAAGGTCGAGTACCGGATGCAGTATCACGCCACGCGTTCGCTTTACGACCAATTGCTGCGGGACGGCATCGAGATCTACGAATACATGCCCAGCTACCTGCACGCCAAGGTGGCCGTCATCGACAACGTGGCCACGGTCGGGTCATCCAACCTGGACCCTTTCAGCCTGCTGCTGGCGCGCGAGGCGAATGTGGTGGTGGACGATCAGCCGTTCTCGTGGGATCTGCAAGAGCGGCTGGAGGCGGCCATCCTGGAAGGCGGGCGCTTCATCCGGCCGCTGGAATACCAGCGCCGCGGCTGGGTGCGGCGCTGGGTGGATGCGGTGTCTTACACCCTGCTGCGGATTGGCGTGGCGTTGACGGGGACGTCGGACAAGTACTGAGTCGCGGCCGCCGGTTAGGGCCGCTTGCCGCCGACCAGGCCCAGCGCCAGCGCGGTGCCGACCAGGATGATGCCCGCGCCGATCAGGATCGATGCCGTCATGGCTTCGTCCAGGAACCAAGCGCCCCACACGACACCGAAGACAGGCACCAGGAACGTGACGCTGACCGCGCCGGTCGGTCCCACATTGGCGATGAGCCGGAAGAAGACGATATACGCCGCTCCGGTGCAGACGACGGCCAGCAGGATGGTTGCACCCCAGGCCAGGGCCGACACGGGGGCTTGCGGCCAGGTGGCCAGCGCCAGTGGCAGTAACAGCAGGGTAGCGGCAAGCATGCTGCCCGTGGCGTTGGACAGGGCGTCCACGCCCGTCAGAAAGCGCTTGGTCCAGTTGGCGGCGATGCCGTAGAAAATCGGCGCCGACACCGCTGCCAGCACCGCGGGCCCGGTGCCGCCGGCCTGAAAATCAAGTTTGTCCCAGACCAGCACCACGATACCCAGCAGGCCGATCGCCAGCCCCAACGAGCGTGACCAGGGCAGCCGATCCTTAAGCCATAGCCAGCCGACTACGGCACCCCATACCGGCGTCACCGCATTGGCGACCGACAGGAATCCCGCGCCTAGCGACTGGGCGGCGTAGGCATACAGCAGGAAGGGCAATGCGGCGTTCAGCGTGCCCACCACCAGGATGGCCTTCCAGTGTTTGGCGATGACGGGCAGCCTGCCGCGCCACAGGGCCGCCGGCAGCAGGAAGAGCGCGGCCAGGCCGACGCGCAGTTCAATCAGCGCGACGGGCCCGAATTCGCCCACCGCCAGGCGCATGAACAGGAATGAGCCGCCCCAGACGGCGGCCAGGAGCAAAAGGTCCAACAAATCGCGACGACGCATGGTGAGTCCTGAGTCAGGCGTGGTTCCGGCCGGTGGCCAGATTCTTCATCTTGACCCGATGCGCGAGTACTGCACAGGTCAGGCACAGGACAATACACAGGACCAGACCGGTTCGCACTCCGTTTAGTACCGTGCCATGCGAAATCAGGATACCCACCACAGCGGTACCCAGTGCGCTGCCGATGGCCCGGGTGGTCTGCACCAGCGCGGACGCCACGCCGACGTCGCGTCGCTCGCTCAGCATCTGCATGAACAGTGTCAGATTGGGCAGCAGGAAGCCCAGGGCACAGCCATTGACGAAGAACGCCACCAGGATCCACCAGGCCGACGTACCGGGCGAGATCATCAGCACCATCAACGTACCGACGGCCAGCATGCCCGCCCCGAACACCATGAGGCGTTGCGGCTCGGTCTGTCGGGGGAACAGGCGGCCGTTGATGATGCTGCCGACCGAGATGGCCGCCACCAACGGCGTCATCAGCAAGCCCGCTTCGCTAGGGGTGTAGCCAAGCACCTGTTGCAGCAGCAGCGGGCTGTAGAAGATCAGCACGAACATGACGGCGCCGACCGTCATGGCGGCCAGATTCAGCAGTTGCGGTTCGCGGCCGGCCAGCACGCGCAACGGGAAAATGGGCGTTTCGACGCGGCGTTCGATGGGGATAAGCAGAACGATGGCGGTGATGCCAATGATCGCCAGGGCCAGGGCCATCAGCGGATGGGCATGCTCGCCCTTGGCGAAGCCGAGTTCCAGCGCCGCCAGCGGCGCACCCACCGCCAGCACCAGCAGCACCGCCCCAGTCCAGTCGATGCGTCGTGCGCCGGTGTGCACCGGTTTGATCCGTGGGAAATACTTGGCCAGGAGGAACAGCGCGACCGCCGCAGCCAGTGGAGAAATGAAAAACGCAGCCCGCCAGCCCAGCGCCTGGGTGGCGGCGCCGCCCAATACCGGGCCAATGCCGCTGGCCATGGCGAAGGCTGCCGAGACCAGGGCCATCCACTTGACTCGTTCCTTGGCATCCGGGAACAGGTCTGCTGGCGCCGCGAACGCGGTGGCGATCATCATGCCGCCGCCGATGCCCTGAAGCGTACGGAACAGGATCAGTTGTCCCATGGTCTGGGACAGGCCACAGGCAATCGACCCCAGTGCAATGATCAGCACCGAAACCAGCATCAGGGGCTTGCGGCCGAACATGTCGCCCAGGCGGCCAAAGATCATGATGGAGGCGGCAGTGGCCAGCAAATAGCCAGTGCCGACCCAGGCGTACAGCGCCATGCCGTTCAGGGCCTCGGCCACCCGCGGCAAGGTGGTGCTGATGATGGTGGAATCGAAGGCGGCGAGCACCACCGTAGCGGCTACCCCGGCCATCCCCCTCAGCAGGTCGCGACGAGAGTGAACGGGTGCGGCGGGCTGGGCAGGGGCGGATGGCGGCGTCATGCCGCCAAGCATATCACCGGTGCATAAGGGTTTTTACTTGTAGAACGCGTGGTAGCTCCAGAACACCGCGACCACCAGCACCACCAGTATCCACGACCAACGCGAGTTGGACAGACCGCGCGGTTCAGGCTCCGGCGGCGGTGGTGGCGGGGCCAGGCGGGGCTGCTTGGCCATGTGGTCAATGAAGGCGGTGAAGAACTTCTGGATGATCTTGTCGCCCGCCTTGAGCAGCAGCCCTTCGCCGCATTCGGCGAGCTTGCCGCCCGCCATGCCGGCGACGGTGTAGGCGACGCGCGTGCCTTGATCCTTGGTGCTGAGGTTGATCTGGGCGGTGCCGATCGCCAGGCAGGCCGCCCGGCCCTTGCCCTCGAAGACGAGCGTGCAGCTATTGGGGGCGTTGGTGTCCGACATGAGGATTTCGCCTTCGTAGTCGGTATCGATGCCGGCCACCTTGGCGCGCAAGGTGACCGCATATTCGGTGGGGCTTTTACGGGTGACTTCTACACAACCGGGAATGCACTTCTGCAACACTTCCGGGTCCGTCAACGCATCCCATGTCTGGTGTTGCGTGGCAGGAATCCATTGGGCATCGGCTATGCGCATGGCTGTCTCCTTGTAGAAGAGTTGTACGCCTATTCTGTTCCCAAATAGTCGGTTTGGCTACTTTGGGGGCAGAGTCACATCGCCATGGTCAGCCGGACCCGGGTTCAGGATTTTTGGGACAGTTCCGAAATCCAGTGCTGGGTGGAAATGTCGTGAGACGCCGCCGGTGTCTGTCCCTGAAGTTCCCTGAGAATGCCGCTGGCCATGTTCTTGCCGGCCTCGACCCCCCATTGATCGAACGGGTTGATTCCCCAGATGAGCGATTGGACGAAGACCTTGTGTTCATACAGCGCAAGCAAGGCGCCCAGGGCGTGAGGGGTCAGCCTGGGCAAGACAATCAGGGACGATGGCCTGCCGCCTTGATGTTTGCGGTGGCGCGCCAGCCAATCGGCCTTTTCGGGCGGCATGCCTTGCGCCAGGAGCTTGGCACGATCTGCGTCGCACGACGTGCCTTGCAGCAGGGTCTGGCGCTGGGCCAGGCAATTGGCGACCAGCATGGTGTGCTCGTCCACCCATTGGTGGTCCGCCTCTCGGCACATGATGAAGTCGACTGCGGCGCCGTCCGTGCCCTGATGCAACCACTGGAAGAAGGTGTGCTGACCATCGGTGCCGGGCATGCCCCAGACCGTGGGGCCGGTCGGTACACCTACCGGGTTGCCTGCGATGTCGACGGACTTGCCCAGCGATTCCATGTCGAGCTGTTGCAGATAAGGGGCGAGATATTGCAGCCGCGCGTCGTAGGCCGCGATACTCAGCGACGCGTAGCCCAGGACGCTGCGGTTCGCCACGCCGGCCAGCGCCAGTTGCGCGGGCGCGTTTTCGGCAATGGGAGCCTGCGCGAAATGCGCGTCCATGGCGGCGGCGCCTGCACGGAGATTCTCAATGGCATCGGGGCCCAGGACCAAGGCGATCGGCAGGCCGACGGCAGACCATAGCGAGTAGCGACCGCCGACCCAGTCCCAGAATTCGAAGATATGTGCTGTGGGGATACCCAACGCTTGCGCAGCTGCGGGCCGCGCAGTGATCGCGACGACCTGATCGTAGGGACGCTCGATGCCGGAGTCCGTCAGCCAGCGCACTGCCCGGCGCAGGTTGGCCAGTGTTTCTGCGGTAGTGAAGGATTTTGAGGTGACGACAATCAGGGTGTCTTTGGGGGCCATTCCCTGGATCGCGTCTTCCAGGGCGTGACCGTCGATATTGGCGACAAACTTCAATTGTCTGCGCTTGGCGCCGCTGCCGCAGGCGTCCGTGACCAGGCGGACGCCCCAATCGCTGCCGCCGATTCCGATGTGGATCACGTTTTGCCAGCGGCCTTGGGCATCCGCCTGTTCTACGAATGCGCGAACGCGTTGGTGTTGGCGTGCGACGTCCTCGATGGGGGCGGGGTCGCGCAGCATGGTGTGCCAGGCAGCCCGGTCCTCAGTCTGGTTGATTCGGTCGCCTGCCAGCAGCGCGGCGCGGGCCCGCTCGAAGCCACGGGCCTCAAGCAACGCGGTCGCTGCGGCGCGGCAGTCGGGGGACGTGACTTGAGCGCTCAAGTCGACGGTCAGGCTGCCAGCCTGGATGAGGTGAAGGGTGTCTGTACAGAAAGACGCTCCTTGCACGGCGTGTCCAAATTGTTGCCATTCGGGCAAGCGTCGCAGGGGTACGTGTCCAGCGAAATCAACAGGCAGCATATTCTGAGAATGCGTCTTAGTCATAAATGGGGGAGGTCAGCGTGGCCGATCCGTTGTCGTCGGCTATTTCGCTTTCCCGCCAACTCGGCAGTTTACTCGTACGTTTCAGCCTTATGACCAAGTGAGCTGGCGTCGAATCGTCCTCTTTTCACTCCTTTGCAGGAGGTGCGCTTTTGTTTTGATGGCAGAAGTGTGTCTAACGCTACAATCGCGCCAACTTCCCATTGCGGCGTGCTTTTCATGTTGTACGTTCTTGTAGCGTTTCTGGTTTCGCTCATTTCCACCTTGCTGATCGTTCGCTACCGTTCTTGGCATGACGGGCTGACCGCCGACCACGATCTCGAGGGCGTGCAGAAATATCACTCGGCGCCGGTGCCCCGGATCGGCGGGTTGTCTTTGTTGGTGGCCACGGGCGTCACTTGCGCGTTGGTGGCCGTTCGGGAACCCGATGTACTTCCCAGCATGGTGCTGCTGCTGGCGGCCTCGATGCCCGCTTTCCTGGGTGGCTTTGCCGAAGACCTGACCAAGCAAGTCAGGGTGCTGGTCCGCCTGGGCCTGGCCATGTTGTCCGGTGTCGCTGCCTATTATCTTTTAGGCGCGGCGGTGACGCGGGTCGACATTATCGGGATTGATTGGTTGCTGCAGTTTGGGGTGGTTTCCCTGATATTCACGGCCGTGGCCATTGGTGGTGCCGCGAATGCCATCAATATTATCGACGGATACAACGGATTGGCGGCGGTGGTGTCCGCCATGATTCTCGCGGGCTTCGCTTACGTATCATTTTATTTGGGCGATCGGTTTCTGTTGATCGTGGCACTCAGTACCTTGGGGGCCGTTATCGGTTTTCTGGTCTGGAATTATCCGCACGGGCATATATTCCTGGGGGATGGTGGCGCCTATTTTCTGGGATTCATCATCGGCGAGTTGTCGGTATTGATGCTGGCACGCCACCCGCAGGTGTCAGCATGGTTTCCGCTGCTGTTGTGCATTTATCCGGTCTTCGAGACCCTGTTTTCCATCTACCGCAAGAAATGGCTGCGGGGCCGTTCACCCGGCGCGCCGGACGGCGTACACCTGCACATGCTGATTTACAAACGCCTGGTGCGCTGGGCCATCGGTTCGCGTGAAATGCGCCATCAGACCCAGCGCAATTCCATGACGTCGCCTTATCTTTGGCTGCTTTCGTCCCTGGCGGTCATTCCCGCGGTGCTGTTCTGGCAGCAGCCCTACGTGCTGATGCTGTGCACGGCTGCGTTCTCCACCACCTATATTCTGCTGTACCGTCGGCTGGTGCTGTTCCGCATGCCTAAATGGATGATCGTCAAAAAGCGGAAACGCCATTGAGAGGGGTCTGATCCCGGCGACGATGTGGATTCGCCCTGGCGGAGCGGGCCACGCTTCAATGTGCAATGTTGTTGTACAGTTCGGGCTGCGTTGACCGGTGCCTGCCCTTCGGGTCGATAGTGGCGCCAAGCACGAATCCTTGCCCATGCCCACACGAATTCTCATTGTTCGCACCTCCTCCCTGGGCGACCTCGTCCATATGTTGCCGGCTATCACCGATATTGCCCGGCACGTTCCCGACGCGCAGATAGACTGGGTGGTCGAAGAGGCGTTTGCCGAGATTCCTTCCTGGCATCCGGCGGTCAATGAAATCATCAAAGTGGCCCATCGCCGCTGGCGCAAGTCGTGGTGGTCGGCACAAGTGCGGGCCGAACGGCGTGCGCTGCGCGAGCGCTTGCGGTCCGTGCAGTACGACATCGTCCTGGATATGCAGGCGCTGCTGAAGTCCGCGTGGCTGGTGCGCCAGGCGCGGGGCGTGCGGCATGGGCTGGATTGGCGTTCCGCACGCGAGCCGCTGGCGTCCCTGTTTTATAACGTGCGTCACCGGGTGGAATTCTGGCAGCCCGCCGTCATTCGCCAGCGCAAGCTGGCTGGCCTGACATTCGGCTACCAGCATGCCGGATTGCCGGATTTTGGTTTGCAGTCCTTTGTCCGGCAAGCAGGGCAAGCGGCGGATCCGGTGCACGACGTGCCCAGTGAGGGACTCAACGCCGCAGAACTGCCCCGTTTGCACCATGTGGAGGCCGACCGCGGTTATGCAGTGATCATGCCCTCGGCCAGCCGTGACGACAAACTCTGGCCCGAAGAAGACTGGCGGGCTGTGTTTCGCCGCCTTCTGGATGCCGGTTGTTCGCTCAAGCTGCTGGCGGGCAACGATCAGGAGGCCGAACGTGCCCGTTTGCTGGTGGCCGGCATGGAAGACGTCGAGGTCATGCCGCGCATGGACTTGACCTCGGTGGCGCGGCTGTTGGCGGGGTCCCGCCTGATGGTGGGCCTGGACAGCGGCCTGACGCATTTGTCGGCGGCCCTGGGCCGGCCCACGATCGGGATCTATCGCGCTTCCACGCCGGTGCGCACCCCGCTGGTGGGTTCCAATTACACGGCCAGCCTGGGGGATCGCGGGGCTTCGCCTTCGCGCGAGGCCGTCATGGCGTCGGTGGAGCAGGCGCTGGCGGCGCACTGACATGAACCGCGGCGTCTATACCCTGGCGTTGCGGGCGCTGGCCCCTCTGGTCTGGCTGTGGATGGCTCGTCGCGCCAAGCGGGCGGGCGGCCAATGGGAGATTTTCTCGCCCGAACGCTTTGGGCGAAGCGCCCAAGTCCCCTCGGCAGCCGTTCCCGAAACGGATGCCAGCACCGCGACCCAGACCGCGCCCGTCTGGGTACATGCCGTCAGCCTGGGCGAAACGCGCGCCGCGCAACCGTTGCTGCAAGCGCTTCTGGACCGTGGTCTGCCGGTGCTGCTGACTCACATTACCGCGACGGGCCGGGCCGAAGGTACACGGTTGTTCGCCGAGGCCATCGCCCGCGGGCAGTTGCGTCAGGCCTGGCTGCCCTACGATTTTCCTGGCGCCACGCGGCGCTTCCTGGCCAGCCGCCAGCCCCGTTGCGGCCTGCTGATCGAACGCGAAATCTGGCCGAACCTGCTGGCCGCGGCACGCCAGGCCCGGATACCCATGGCGTTGGTGAGCGCCCGCTATTCGGAATCGTCGTTACGCCAGGCACGCCGCCTGGGCAGCGTAATGCGTGAAGCGTTGCAGGGGCTGGATCAGGTGTTGGCGCAGACCACACAGGACGCAGACCGGCTGGCCAGGGCCGGCGTGCGCAATCCGGTCGTCTCGGGCAATCTGAAATTCGATCTGGCGCTGCCGGTCGGGCAAGTCCAGGCAGGGCAGGCCTGGCGCGCCCGTTTGGGCAGGCCGGTGGTGGCCCTGGCCAGTACGCGCGAAGGCGAGGATGCGCCTTTCATCGAGGCGCTCAAGCGCCAGTCGGCCGCGCCCGGCGGGCCCTTGTTCCTGCTGATCCCGCGTCACCCCCAGCGGTTCGACGAGGCGGCGGCGCTGCTGGAGCAGGCCGGCATGCCGTACGTCAGGCGTTCGTCCGGACAGGAACCTCGTCCGGATACCACCGTGCTGCTGGGCGACACGCTGGGCGAGATGGCCTTTTACTATGCGGCCTCGGATGTGGCCGTGGTGGCCGGCAGTTTTGCGCCGCTGGGCGGACAGAACCTGATCGAAGCGTGCGCGGCAGGTGTGCCGGTCATCGTGGGGCCGCACACCTTCAATTTTCAGCAGGCTGCCAGCGATGCCATCGAGGCGGGTGCGGCGCAGCGCCAGCCCGATCCGGCACAGGCGGTGGCGGCCGCCCTGGCGCTTGTGGCGGATCCGGCTAAACGGCTGGCCGCTGGCCAGGCCGCACAAGCCTGGTTTGCCAGCCATTCGGGCGCCACGGCGCGGACCATGGCCGCGTTGGCGCCCTGGCTGGACTAAGACGAGTTTTTGTCGCGGCGTGGCGGCGGATATTGCCAGGGCCGGGGGGGCGATACGACCTAGGGCCTGGCTCTGGGCACCAGCGTGACGGCGCCCGGGTTCAATTCCTGGCTGAAACGGCGCGGATCCCGGCCTTCATCCGCCGGTCGCGTGCCCAGCCAGCCCTGGCCCAGCGCCAGCACCCACAGATTCGCCAACAAGATCAGGATGAAGAGCACTCGCATGCGGCGGCCTCGTGTCAGGCGTCTGACGCCGGGGTGGCGCGCGCCATGGCGGCCAGCCCGTCCAGGACGGGGTGGTTGAGGTAGACGGGCACCGGCGCGGCGCCGAACGAGCCGCCGGCATCGGCCAGCAGGCGCTCGATTTCCTGGTGCACTTCCGGCCAACCGCCGCCGGCGGCGAAGATCTGCGGCGCCTGGCCGTAGCGTTGGCGGCCGGCCAGCCATTGGCGCACCACCGCGCCGGCTTGCGCGGCGGCGATGCCCGAGGCGATGGCTTCGTGCGTGTCGGTGGGGTAGGCCACGACCTGGCCCTCGGCGACCGGCAGGTTGGCCGTGCCGTGGGCCAGCGCGTTGCGCATCATGGCCGGGCCGGGCAGGATCAGGCCGCCGGCAAAGACGTTGTCGGGTCCTACGGTGTCGATGGTGGTGGCCGTGCCGAAGCTGGCCAGCAGGAACGGGGGATGGGCCCCCGGCAGGCGCGACAGCACGCCCAGCAACGACGCCCAGCGGTCTGCGCCGAGCTGCTGGGGCGTCTTGTAGTGATTGACCAGCCCCAGGGTGGTGGCCTGCGACGTCGCCCAGGTGACCGCACAGCCGCGCCGCTGCAGGATGGCGGCAATGGCGGCGCCGCGTTCGGCGCCCGCCACGTTCACGCCCAGCGCGCGGGTCGGCTGCTGCGGCAAAGCGGCCAGCCAGCGGTCCAGCGCGTCCAGGTCGAGGCCATCGAAGGCGACAGCAGCAGGCTCGCGTGGCATGTCGGGGCTGGATGGATCCAGCCAGCCCACTTTGAGGCGGCTGTTGCCGGAGTCGATAAGGATGATCATGCCTGCTGCCTGATCGAGATTTCACCGACCGATATCGGCGTGGCGCCCTGGGGCGTCTGCACCAGCAGGCGGCCTTGGCTATCGACGCCACAGGCCGTGCCGCTGAGGATCACGTCGCCCTTGTCCAGCACATTGACGGCGCGGCCAGCCAGCGCGTCGACCTGGCCGAAACGCTGCGCGAAGGCGCCAAAGCCGTCGCGTTCCAGCATTTGCACGGCCTCGTGCCAGGCGGTGGCCGCGGCGCAGACCAGGTCTGCGGCGGTGGCGGGGTGGCTGGGCGCATGTTGGGTCACCTGGGTCCAGTCGGCGACCTGGCGACCCAGGGCCTGCGACAAGGCGTCGGCGTCGACCAGGTTCACGCCCATGCCGATGACGACGGTGTAGCCGGTTTCCCGGCCGCCCGGATTGCGGGTGGTCTCGACCAGCACGCCGGCCAGCTTGGCGTCGCGCCATTGCACGTCGTTGGGCCATTTCATGCAGAGGCCGTCGGCGCCCGGGCCCGCCACGGCGCGCAGCGCCTCGCAGGCGGCCAGGCCGGCCAGCGGCGACAGGGCGGGCAGTTGCGCGGCCGGCAGGTGCACGTCGAACGCGCACGAGAACATCAGTGCCGCGCCCACCCGGTTCTGCCAGGGGCGGCCGGCACGGCCACGGCCCGTTTCCTGGAGGTGGGTGCCCAGCAGCCAGGGCTTGCCGGCGCCCGCACCGCTGCGGGCGCGCGCCAGCAGGTCGGCGTTGGTCGAGCCGGTGCTGGCGGTCCAGGCGATATCTTGGAAGGCGGGCAGGCGCGAACCCAGCATCCGGGCCAGGTCGTCTGGCGCGGGCAGGTCGATGGGGCGGACTTGAGCGGACATGGCGGCGATTGTAGGGCACGCGCGGGCCCGGTTCGCGGCGTTTTGGCCCCAGCGTATATGATTGTCGATACATTTTGCATCGGTATCCTGTCTTCATGCCGCATTCTTCCCCGTCCGTGTCCGCCGCCGCGCCCTTCCGCCAGGAAGCGGGTGTGTGCCATGTGGGGGGCGACTGGAGCGTTCTGGCGCTGGCCGAGCCCGGCGAGGTCGAACGCCGCCGCGCCGCGATGGCCAAGGCCGCCAGCGAGGACGCGCGCTGGGACCTGCACGGCATCAGCCGGCTGGACACCATTGGCGCGCTGTTGATCTGGCAGGCCTGGGGCGAAAAACTGCCCGAACGGGTGCGCTGGTCGGCCGGTCAGCAGGACGTGTTCAATGCCCTGGCCCTGAACAAGGGCGAACAACAGGTACCGCCGCGCCCCGAGGCCTCGTGGGGCGGGGTGCGGGCCGTGGGCGATGCGGTGCTGCAGGCGGCCGAGAACGGCCGTGCCTTGTTGGTGATGCTGGGGCAATTGGTCCTGGATTTTGTCGGCATGCTGCGCCGCCCATCCCGCGGCCCGTGGCGCGAGATTTCGGCCCAGGTCTATCGCACGGGAGCGCAGGCGTTGGGCATCACCGCACTGGTGGGGTTCCTGATCGGCGTGGTGCTGTCGTACCTGTCGGCGCAGCAATTGCAGATGATCGGCGCGGACCGCTTCATCGTCAGGCTGCTGGGCGTGTCCATCGTGCGCGAGCTGGGGCCGGTGCTGGCTGCCATCCTGGTGGCGGGGCGGTCAGGGTCGGCCATTACCGCGCAGATTGGCGTCATGCGGGTCACGCAGGAACTGGACGCGATGCTCGTGATGGGCATTTCGCACGGGCAGCGGCTGATCCTGCCGCGGGTGGTGGCGCTGGCGGTCACCATGCCGCTGCTGGTGCTGTGGACCGACACCATGGCCATCCTGGGCGGCATGCTGGCCGCGCAGGTGCAACTGGGCGTGTCGGCGCAGTGGTTCCTGCAATCCTTGCCCGACGCGATTTCCCTGACCAATTACTGGATCGGCATCCTGAAGGGCGTGACCTTCGGCATGCTGATCGCGCTGATCGCCTGCCATTTCGGCCTGCGCATCCAGCCCAACACGGAAAGCCTGGGGCGGGGCACGACGACGTCGGTCGTCACGTCGATCACCGGCGTGATCTTGCTGGACGCGTTGTACGCGGTCATTTTCAGTTCGGTGGGCATCTGATGGCCGGCGCCGAACAACATCGCCTGTTTACCGAAGATCATGTCACGGTCGCGCCGGTCATCACCGTGCGTGGCCTGCGTACGGCCTTCGGCGATCACGTCGTGCACGACAACCTGGACCTGACCGTATTTCCCGGCGAGATCCTGGTGCTGGTGGGCGGCTCGGGCACGGGCAAGACGGTGCTGCTGCGCCAGATCATCGGGCTGGACCAGCCCGCCGCGGGCACCATCCAGGTACTGGGTAACACGCTGTCCGAGCTGACGACCGCGGAGCGGCGGCGCCTGTCCTACCGCTGGGGCATGCTGTTCCAGGCTGGCGCGCTGTTCTCGGCGCTGTCGGTGTTCGATAACGTAGCGCTGCCGCTGCGCGAACTGCGTACGGTGCCCGAAGACCTGGTGCGCGACGTCGTGATGTGCCGGTTGGCGATGGTGGGCCTGACGGCGCAGGATGCCGACAAGCGGCCGTCGGACCTGTCCGGCGGGATGGTCAAGCGCGTGGCGTTGGCGCGGGCGTTGTCGCTGGATCCGGAACTGGTGTTCCTGGACGAGCCGACGGCAGGCCTGGACCCGCTGCGCTCGGACGAATTCGTGGACCTGGTGCGCAGCCTGCACCGGCAGTTGGGATTTACCGTTGTCATGGTGACGCACGATCTGGACACGCTGCTCGCGTTGGCCACCCGTGTCGCCGTGCTGGCGGACAAGCGGGTGATCGTATGCGACACGGTGCCGGAAGTACTGAAGGTCGATCACCCGTTCATTCACACATTCTTCCTGGGCGAACGCGGTCTGCGCGCGCTTGGGGACATGGCGCCGAAGGGAACGCATCATGGAAAACCGTAGTCACGCGCTCATGGCCGGCATCTTCACGCTGGTCCTCCTGGCCGCCGCTGCGCTGGTGGCCGTGTGGATCGGCCGCGACCGGACCAAACTGCAAACCTATGAAATCGTGTCGGCCACTGCCGTCAGCGGCCTGAACCCGCAATCGACCGTCCGTTACCAGGGCGTGCCGGTGGGCAAGGTGCAGTCGCTGGCGCTGAACCCCGACAAGCCTGGCCAGGTGCGCATCCGCATCGGCGTGGCGCCGAACACGCCCATCACCGAATCGACCTGGGCGGAGCTGGGCGTGCAGGGCGTGACCGGCATGGCCAATGTCGAGCTGCGCGATGACGGCAGTTCGCTCAAGCGGCTGGCGTCCAGCGATACCCATCCCGCCGCGATTCCGTTGCGGCCGGGTTTCCTGGACCGTATCGAGCAGCGCGGCGGTCGGCTGATTTCCAATGTGGAAGACGCGACCGAGCAATTGCGGCGGCTGCTGAGCCAGCAGAACGTGCAGGCGCTGACCGCCAGCTTGCAGAATGCCGCCGACATCACGCAGTCGCTCAAGGACGCCACGCGTGACCTGAGTCCGACCCTGGCCAAGCTGGGGCCGCTGATGGATTCGCTGGGCAGCACGTCGCGCCAGGCCGACCGCGCGGCGCGCGAGGTGGCCGACCTGGCCCAGCAGGCGCGGCAGTCGCTGGCGCGCCTGAACGCGCCCGACGGTCCGCTGGCCACGGCCACGCGCAGCCTGAACGACATCGCCTTCGCCGCGTCGCGCCTTGACGGCGAGACGCTGCCCGCCATCACCAGCATGGCCGCCAACGTCAGCGCGGCTGCGCGCGGCGCCACTTTTACCTTGCGGCGCGTCGATAACTCGCCGCAGTCGTTGTTGTTCGGGCCGGCGCCGGTCGCGCCCGGGCCCGGCGAGGCCGGGTTCGCCGGATTTGGGAGACAGCCGAAATGAAGATGCGTAGCGCGATTCTGATCCTGACTTTGGTGCTCGCCGGTTGCGGGGTAGGCCGCGTCGGCGCGCCGCCCGCCGTATTCGACCTGGGGCTGGATGCCCGCCCCGCGCCGCAGTTGCCGGTGCGCGAACCCATTGCCCTGGTGTTCTCGGCTGTGCCGGCGTTGTCCGACACGGGTATCGTCTGGCGCGTGGGCGACAGCGCCGCGCCCAAGTCCTACGCCACCTATCGATGGTCCTCGTCGCCGTCCGACCTGGTGCGCCAGCGCCTGATCGAACGCCTGTCGCGCCAGGGTCCGGTCCTGGCGGATCGGGCCAGCGGCCAGACGCCGCAGTTGCAGGTGTACCTGTCGCAGTTCGAACAGGTTTTCACGCCTGACGGTTCGGCCAGCGAGGGCCGTGTGCTGCTGCAGGCGGTGCTGTTGAATGGCCGTGACGTGGCGGGCCAGGTGCGCATTGCGACCCAGGCCCCCGCGCCGACGCAGGACGCCGCCGGCGGCGTGGCCGCCTTGCGCCAGGCCACCGACGACGCCGCTGATCAGTTGGCGCAGTGGCTGGCCAGCAATCCGAAGGCTGCGGCGCGGCCCGCGCGCTGAAGCCTCGCCGGTTAACATTCTCTTTTTCACGCAGCACGAGTTCCCCTATGCCCGCAAGCACTGAAACCCACGCCTTCACCGGAGCCGCCGGCCGCATCGATTGCGCGGTGGATTGGCCTGACGGCACACCGCGGGGCTGGGCCCTGGTGCTGCATCCGCATCCGCTGCAAGGCGGCGCCCGCGAAAACAAGGTCGTGACCACACTGTCGCGCGCCTGCGTGCAGCATGGGTTGGTGGCGGTGCGCCCCAACTTCCGCGGGGTTGGCCTGTCGGAAGGCGTGTTCGACAAATCCGTGGGTGAAACCCAGGACATGCTGGCGGTGGTGGCACAGATGCGTGAACGCCATCCCGAACTGGCGGCGGCGCCCTGGGTGCTTGCCGGATTCTCCTTCGGCACCGCCGTGGCCGCGCAGACCTACGCTGCGCTGGCAGAGCAGGGCGACGCCGTGCTGCCCAGCGCGCTCATGCTGATGGGGCCTGCCGTGAACCGCTTCCAATCACATGAGGTGCAGGTTCCTGACGATACGCTGATGGTGCACGGCGAAGAAGACGAAGTCGTGCCCCTGTCCGAAGCCATGGACTGGGCTCGTCCGCGCTCGATTCCGGTGGTGGTGGTTCCCGGCGCGTCGCACTTCTTCCACGGCAAGCTGCTCGTCTTGCGCCAACTGGTGCAGGCGCGCCTGAAGGTCGCGCTGGACTGATCCGCGCGCGGTGATGCGCGCGAGTTGCATCAGGTTGCATGTTTTAAATGACCAAGGAACCCATCCCGGGGCGGATGGGTCCTATCGACTGCCTATAATTGTCAGCCACTTGCCCCGCGCCAGCGGGCGTCTTTCCTGGACCCACGTTGCCGATGAAGAATTTGCCTTACTCCGCTCAATCCCCCGTTGTCTTTGCCCGTCGTGCGTTGGCCGGCGCGGTGTTGTCGGCGATGCTTGCGGCCTCGCTGCCGGCCTGGGCCCAGCAGGCGCCCGCCGCGGCACCTGCGGCCGCCGGTGCCACGGCGCCCGCGCCGACGGCCTCGGGGGTGGTGCCGGTGGGCGATGTGTCGGCGGTGCCGGCGCCCACCATCGCGGCCAAGGCCTGGATCGTGCTGGACGTGAACAGCGGCCAGACCCTGGCAGCCTCCAACCCGGACATGAAGGTCGAGCCCGCTTCGCTCACCAAGATCATGACGGCCTACGTGGTGTTCAACGCGCTGGAAGAAAAGCGCCTGACGCTTGAGCAGACCGTGCCTGTGTCCGAGCACGCCTGGCGCACTGGCGGTTCGCGCATGTTCATCGAGCCGCGCAAGCCGGTCACGGTCGACGAACTGAACCAGGGCATGATCGTGCAGTCGGGCAACGATGCGTCCGTCGCGCTGGCCGAAGCGGTCGGTGGCAGCGAATCCGCCTTTGCCTCGCTCATGAACCAGGAAGCCGAACGCCTGGGCATGCGCAACACCCACTTCATGAACGCCACGGGCCTGCCCGACCCGCAGCACATGACCTCTACGCGCGACTTGGCCACCTTGTCCGCGCACCTGATCACCGACCACCCTGAGTTCTTCCACTACTACAAGCAGAAGAGCTTCACGTACAACAAGATCACCCAGCCCAACCGCAACCGCCTGCTGTGGGCCGATCCGTCGGTCGACGGCATGAAGACCGGCCACACCGATTCCGCCGGCTACTGCCTGGTGTCGACGGCGGTGCGCGGCGATCGTCGCATCCTGGTGGTGGTGGTGGGGACCGACAGCGAAGCCACTCGTGCCGAAGAAAGCCTGAAGCTCTTGAACTGGAGCTTCCAGAACTTCGACACCGTCAAGCTGTTCGACAAGAGCCAGCCCGGCATCGATGCGCGCGTCTGGGAAGGCACCGCTGAAAACGTCAAGCTCGGCCCACCCAATCCGGTGTCGGTGGCCGTGCCGCGCGGCAAGGCCGGCGACCTGAAGCCGGTGGCGCAGCGCACGGACCCGCTGATCGCGCCGCTGGCCAAGGGCCAGCAGGTCGGCACCCTGCAGTTCACGCTGGATGGCAAGGTGCTGCGCACCGAACCGCTGGTGGTGCAGGACGCCGTGGAACGCGCGGGCTTCTTCGGTCGCATGGTCGACACCGTCAAGCGCTGGTTCCAGTAAGCGGACGCGCCACGGGCGCGGCCGCGGGTGTAAGCTTCTATCCCAAGGGGCGGGCCGGGTGGCCCGTCCCTATCCATTTGATTCTCAGGAGCGGCTCATGATTCCGGGCGTACCGGGCGAAAGCCAGGTGTTTCTCAATGGCGAGTTTCTGCGCGTGGACGAGGCCAAGGTCTCCGTGCTGGACCGCGGCTTCATATTCGGCGACGGCATTTACGAAGTCGTGCCGGTCTATCGCGGCAATGCCTTTCGCATGGCCGAGCACCTGGACCGCCTGGATCGCAGCCTGGCGGCCTTGCGCATCGCCCAGCCGTTCGACCGGGCCGGCTGGATCGACCTGATCGAGCAATTGCTGGCACGCTCCAATCTGGAAACCTGCATCGTCTACCTGCAGGTCACGCGCGGCGTCGCCAAGCGCGACCACCAGTTTCCCGCCCAGCCGGTCACCCCGACCGTCTTCGGCATGGTGTCGGCGTGGGCGCCGCCGTCGGCTGCGGCCCGCACGCAAGGCCTGTCCGCCATCAGCATCCCCGACGAGCGCTGGCTGCACTGCGAGATCAAGTCCGTGTCGCTGCTGGGCAATGTGCTGGCCAAGCAGCAGGCCGTGGACGCCCATGTCGACGAAGTCCTGCAGTTCCGCGATGGCTTCCTGACCGAAGGTTCGTCCACCAACATCTGGGTCGTGTCCGGTGGCAAGCTGCTGGCACCGCCCAAGAACAACCTCATCCTGGAAGGCATCCGCTACGGCCTCATGGGCGAGCTGGCGACCGAAGCCGGCATTGCCTTCGAAGCGCGCCGCATTACCCAGGACGAAGTCGCGCAGGCGGACGAATTGATGTTGTCCTCGGCCACCAAGGAAGTCCTGGCGATCGTCTCGCTGGACGGCCGGCCGGTGGGTTCGGGCAAGCCCGGCCCCGTTTTTGAGCAATTGCGCGCGGGTTATGATGCCCGCATCGCCGCGCTCTGAGCCGGCCCTGCGGGGGCGCCCTGAGCGGGTCCCCCGCGTCGCCCGCCCTGCCGGGCGGGCCTTGCCTGGGCGATGCCTGCCCCCATATAGATGAATTGACGCTCCAGGCCATCCATCATGCATATTCCGCCCGAAGAATCCCTCATCGAGTACCCCAGCGACTTTCCCATCAAGGTCATGGGCAAGCAGCACCCCGATTTCGCGCAGACGCTGACCGAGGTCGTGCTGCGCTTCGACCCGGGTTTTGACGCCGCCACGGTCGAAATGCGGCCCAGCAAGGGCGGCAACTACATGGGCCTGACCTTCACGGTGCGCGCCACCTCGCGCGAGCAGCTCGACGGCCTGTACCAGGCATTGCACGGCCACCCCATGGTGTCGATTGTCCTGTAAGGCAAGAAGGTTGCCGTGATCAAGTGGCTCGCGCGGCCGGCGGACTACCTCTCCGTGTGGCGGGACATGCAGGCGTACACCGACCAGCGGTCGGCTGAGACGCCCGATGAAATCTGGCTGTGCGAGCATGCGCCCGTCTACACGCTGGGCCAGGCCGGCTTGCCCGAGCATGTCCTGAACCCCGGCGCCATCCCCATCGTCCACTGCGACCGCGGCGGGCAGGTCACCTATCATGGTCCCGGCCAGGTCATGGCCTATGCGCTGTTCGACCTGCGCCGCGTCGACATGTACGTGAAGGAATACGTCGCACTGCTGGAATCCGCGGTGATCGATACGCTGGACGACATGGGCGTGGCCGGCGCCTGCCGCAAGCCGGGGGCGCCGGGCGTCTACGTGCCCGCGCCGGGCGGCGGCGACCTGGCCAAGATCGCCGCGCTGGGCATCAAGATCCGCAATGGTCGCGCCTATCACGGGGTATCGCTCAATGTGGCGATGGACCTGGCGCCGTTCCTGGGCATCAATCCCTGTGGCTACGCCGGGCTGCGCACGGTCGACATGGCGGCCTGCGGCGTCCGGCAAGACCCTACCGACGTTGGCGATACGCTGGCGCGCAATCTGGCCCGTGCCTGGCGCCAGGCAAGGACTCCCGCATGACACTCAGCTTCAGCCCGGCCGATGTGGCCGCCACCTCGCCGGAACAACTGGCGCGGCTGCGCGAAGGCTCGGCCGAGCAGTACGCCGCCTGGATACGCACCGCGGCCGAGATGGGCCTGGTCGAAGCCCAGACCATCTACGGCCAGATGCTGCTGGACGGCGTCGGCGTGCCGCAAGACCAGGCCGAAGGGCTGGCCTGGTTCAAGCGCGCCGCCCACGCCGATCACCTGATGGCCATCAACATGGTCGGCCGCTGCTACGAGAACGGCTGGGGCGTGGCCCCGGACGATACCGTGGCGGCGTACTGGTTCCGGCTGGCCGCCGACCGCGGACTGGACTGGGGCATGTACAACTATGCCCATATGCTCAAGAGCGGCCGCGGCGGCGTGGTGCAGAACCGCGCCGCGGCGCTGGCCCTGTACCAGCAGGCCGCCCAGGGCGGCCACGTGAAGTCCATCGGCGTCGTGGGCCGCTTCTATGAAGCCGGCGATGTCGTACCCCAAGACCTGGAGCGTGCCTTCGATTGCTACCAGCGTTGCGCCGAAGGCGGCGACTTTCGCGGCATGTTCCACTTGGGCCGCATGCTGCTGCTACGCGGTCGCAAGGAAGAAGCCGTGCAATGGCTGGTGCGAGTGCCCGAAACCGCCACCCCGGCGTTTCTGCGCGAAGCCGATGCCATGCTGCGCGACAGCGGGTTTCCGGCCCTGTACGAAACCGGGGCTTGACCGGGCGGCGGTCGCCAAGGCCACGAGCGTGATCCTGGCTCGGCACGCCTGGCGTTTGCGTGGTCCTGAGGCTGGGCGCAGGGCCTTGACGACATCCCTCAAGTGCTCAAGCGCGGCTCGAACCGCACTTCCATCGTGATCTGGGTGCCGGGCGGCTGTTCGCCGTCCAGCCGATCCAGCAACAGTTGCGCCGCGCGCCGGCCCAGGTCGGCGGCATCCACGCCCAGCGTCGTCAGGCCCTGCACCCATTGCGGCGCGCTGCCATCGTCGGTGAAGCCCAGCACCGCCAGGTCCTGCGGTACGTGCAGGTCCCGGTTGTGAGCCTCCGAAACCGCCGCGGCGGCCAGCAGGTCCGACGTGCAGAACACCGCATCGAAAATCGTGTTGGTGGCCAGCAGCCGCAGGAAGGCCATGCGGCCATCGTTCATCTGCTGGGCCTCGGGCTGCACGATGTCGGCCACCTGGGTCAGCCCCAGCGCGGCCGCCGCGCTGATGAAGCCCTCGCGGCGGGCCCGCTCCCAGGGGGTGTCTGCACTGATGCACGCCACCTGGGCAAACTTCTTTTCGGCGAAATGGCGGGCCGCCTGGCGGCCGGCTTCGGCGTTGTTGATCGTGACGACGCTGTCTAGCGGGGTTTCCGGCAGGCCCCAGGTTTCCACCACCGGAACGTCCAGCGCCGCGACGGCGGCACGCAGTTGCGGATCGTCCAGCGGCCCCAGGACCAGGACGGCGGCGGGCCGCAGCACGGCCAAGCCCGGCAGCAGGCCGGGCTCGCGCCAGGAGCCCGTGGCCAGGTAGTAGCCGGCGACTGCCAGCCGGTCGGCGATGGCTTGGATCGCGCGCGGCGCGGGCGGCGAGTCCAGGCGAGGGGCGACCAGGGCAATGGGACGGGGGACGGATGGGGAGGGCATGACGGGCGGGGTGGAATTCATCAGGCGTGACGATAACCCAGCCTGGGGAGCCGCCCGGCCAAAGGCCGTTCAGGGCGGAAGCCCCCAGGGAGGGTAAAATGCGTTTTTTGTCTCAGACCACGGCGCGATCCGCGCCGGTCGTGAAGGTGTCTCATGTCTACGCTTGCCGAGTCGTCTGTTCCCTCGAAAGAACCCGCCGCTACGCCTGCCGAAGCGGTCTACGATCCGACGCAGAAACAGAAATCCCAGGCCAAGACGGCGCGCATTCCTATCAAGATCATTCCCGCCGAACGCCTGAAGAAGCCGGAATGGATCCGCGTCAAGGCTGCCCAGCCCGGTTCGCGCTTCTACGACATCAAGCGCATCCTGCGCGAGCACAACCTGCACACGGTCTGCGAAGAAGCCTCTTGCCCGAACATCGGTGAATGCTTCGGCAAGGGCACGGCCACGTTCATGATCATGGGCGACAAGTGCACCCGCCGCTGCCCGTTCTGTGACGTGGGCCATGGCCGCCCCGACCCGCTGGATACCAAAGAACCTGAGAACCTCGCACGCACCATCGCCGCGTTGAAGCTCTCGTACGTGGTGATCACGTCCGTCGACCGCGACGACCTGCGCGATGGCGGCGCCGGCCATTTCGTCGATTGCATCACCCATATTCGCGAACTGTCGCCGTCCACCCGCATCGAGGTGCTGGTGCCCGACTTCCGCGGCCGCCTGGACCGTGCGCTGACCATCCTGAACGCCGGCCCCCCGGACGTGATGAACCACAACCTGGAAACGGTGCCGCGCCTGTACAAGCAGGCTCGCCCGGGGTCCGACTACATGCACTCGCTCAAGCTGCTGGCCGAGTTCAAGCAGTTGCATCCGGAAGTGCCCACCAAGTCCGGCTTGATGCTGGGCCTGGGCGAGACCGACGAGGAAATCCTTCAGGTCATGCGCGACATGCGTGCGCACAACGTCGATATGTTGACCATCGGCCAGTACCTGCAGCCGTCCGAACACCACCTGCCGGTACTGCGCTACGTGCACCCGGATACGTTTGCGATGTTCGAGCGTGAAGCCTATGCGATGGGCTTCTCGCATGCAGCCGTCGGTGCCATGGTGCGTTCGTCGTACCACGCTGACGAACAGGCGCATGCAGCCGGCGTAAATTGATTTTGGTAAAAACCTAGCGTACGAGCGAATTTAACGGAGTGGTTAATGGATTCCGGTGCTGCTGTCATGCCTAACAGTATTGAAGACACTATGCGTTTGTACGAAGCTCAGGCTTCGTTGTTTGCCCCGAGGATATCCCGGCTCGCGTTGCAGGGGCTGGATCTTCCCTCGGTCAACAGTGCTGGTGTTGAAGTCAACGTCTGGCGCAACCATGGTTTCGAGCCTTTGGAACCGCTGTTGGCGCCGTATTTTGCCTATCGTGGTCTGTCGGTGGATTTCCGCGTTGGCGGCTACGACGATAGTTTCGCGTTTGCTGGCCGGGAAGACGCAGCGGCGGACATCCTCTGGATGGATAGTGCACGGCTGCTGTCGAACTTGTCTTTCCCTGAATGGCTGTCTTGGCTCGAGGGGCGCCTGAAGGCCTTGCGTGCGGTATCCGTTGCGCCGATCCTTCTTGCGACTTGGGTGCCTGAGCAAGACGCCGCACAGCTGGAAGCCCTGAAGGCCGTGGTCGCAAAATTTCCCGCTGTCTATTTCGCCGATCTGGGGGCAGCGTGCGCGCAGGCGGAAGTTCCGCTGCTGGACTTGCGTTCATCGGCGATGGCGGGCACGCCGCTCAGCAGCGCGGCTCAGGCGACGCTAGCCCGTTTGTTGGCGTGCCATTGGCTGCCGGGCGTCTTGTTGCCCCCGATCAAGGCGGTTGCACTGGATCTGGACCATACGCTGCACAGTGGCGTACTGGGAGAAGACGGCATTGATGGCGTAGAACTGACGCCGGGCCATATTGCGCTCCAGCAGTACATCAAGGGCCTGCAAGAGCGTGGCATCTTTGTCGCATTGGTGTCTCGCAATGAGCGTGAAGACGTCGAAGCATTGTTCGCCAAACGCTCGGACTATCCGTTGAAATGGGATGATTTCTCAGCCATCGAGGTCTCGTGGGGCGATAAGGGCGATGCGATCGCCCGTATCGCCAAAGCCCTGCGGATCGCCGTCGACGCCGTAGTGTTCGTGGATGACAATCCGGGCGAGCTGGCCAGCGTCTCGATGCGCTTGAGCAACGTGCATACTATCTATGCTCACGCCGATGCCGAGATGACTCGTCGGGCGCTGCATTTTTACCCGGGGCTGTGGCGCTGGGCGGTTTCGGCCGACGATGCCAAGCGTATCCAGGATTTGAAGGCAATGGCCGAGCGCGAGGCGCTTGCCGAAAATGTGGCCGACCCGGCGGAGTATTTCCGCAGCTTGCAGGTCGCCCTGAGCTACCGTCATAATCCGCAGGCTCAGCTGAACCGTCTTGCAGATCTGTGCGTCAAGACCAACCAATTCAATTTGGCTGTGCGGCGTTTCAATCAGGCTGAGTTGCAGGAACGTATGCTCAGCGGGGATGCTTGCGTAAGCAGCGTTCAATTATCTGATCGTCTGTCTGACAGTGGCGTCATTGCCGTGATCGTGGCAGAGCGTTCGGGCAGCAAGCTGATCGTCGAGGAACTCTGCATCAGCTGCCGTGCGATGGGACGCAAGCTCGAAGATACTATCGTGATTCAAGCCATTCACGATATGCCGATATTCGCAGGCAGTACTGAAGTCGCGTTCCGAGTGCAAGAGGCACCGCGAAATCAACCGGCAACCAAGTGGTTGGCCGACTTTATTGGCGAGCCTTTGCCTTTGAGTCCGGGGTTGTATTCAGTGAATGCAGAGAAAATACGTGACTTTAATGCCATTGAAGGCGTGAAGATTATCAGGGAACAGGAATAAATGAATCGTCAAGAAATTGAAGGTGTGGTGCTGTTGGTGCTGAAAACGGTACTCAAGACGGAAGTCGATTTGTCGACCTCTCGCGAGAACACAGCAAAATGGGATTCGCTCAAGCATATCGAGGTCATGTTCGCCATCGAAGATGAGCTGAATGTACAGTTCTCCGAAGAAGAGCTGCCCGATTTGAACAGCGTAAGCCAGATCGTTGACCGGGTTCTGAGCCTCCATGCGGCATAACCACATTCTGACTGGGCCGATGTATCGTCTGCGTCCCATTCAGGATGCGGATGCGCAATTGGTGCTGGACCTTCGTTCAGATCCGTCCTTGACGAAGTTCCTGCCGCCTCTGGTGCCGGACCTGGCCAAGCAGCTTGCTTGGCTGAACTCCTACTATGAGCGCGACGGTGACTACTATTTCGTCATTGAGCGTAACGACACGGGGCGTGCGGAAGGCGTAATTTCGCTCTACGACGTGGCAGGGGGCAAGGCGGAATGGGGGCGGTGGATTCTCCGGCCCGACTCTCTCGCCGCAGTGGAAAGCGCCTGGCTTCTCTACGGTTTTGGCTTCGACGTGCTGGGTTTGCGCGAAATTTATTGCCGTACCGTGAAGATCAATGAGCCGGTCGTGTCGTTCCATGATTCCTGCGGCCTTCCGAGAAAAGCAGTGCTCGTCAATCACTTCGATTTTGGCGGCGTTGCGATGGATGCCATCGAGCATTCCATCAATGCAGAACTCTGGCGCGAGGTCGGTCCGAATCTGGAACGCTTGTCGAAGATGAACGCGAGGAGGCTCAAGCGTGGCTGAGCAGGCGCTGGCACCGGGTGTTGTTCCCCCGTCGCACGAATTTCATCATGTGGGGTACGCCACGGCTAACCTCGAGCGTGACCGGGCCTTCTTCGAAGGTTTGGGCTATACGCAAGAGGGCGAAGACTTCAGCGATCCCATCCAGGGAGTCAAAGGATGCTTCATGACCGGTCCTGGCCCCAGAGTTGAGTTGCTTCACAACCTGGACGGCTCGGATACGTTGACGCCTTGGCTCGAGGCCGGCATCAAAATGTATCATTTTGCGTATTTGGTGGATGATCTGGAGTCCGCCTTGCTCTGGGCTAAAGGGCGCCGGGGGCGAGTCACGGTAGCGCCCGTTCCGGCCGTTGCCTTCGACGGCCGCAGAATCGCATTCGTTATCTTCCGTGATGGTCACATGTTGGAATTCATAGAGCGCGCTTGATGCACAAGTGAATACGGGCTGTTCTGACAGCTCTATTATTATTCCTGGGCCAAGCACTTCGTGCTTGGCCTTTTGCCTGCTGGCCTGGAGTCGAATTTGGAAGAAGAGGAAAAATGAATTTCATCCGTGAACACTGGGGCTACCTGACGGAACCCGGGCGATATCCAGGTGTGGATTTGCTGCGGGCATTGGCAGTTCTATTGGTGTTGTTGTATCACTTCCAATTTTTTCGCGTAGGTTGGGTAGGTGTTGATATTTTTTTCACGATCAGCGGATTTCTGATCGGTGGAATTATTATCGACGCTTTATCCAAGCGCAGATTTTCTTTGAAAGAGTTCTACGTCAGGCGCTGTCTTAGAATATTGCCGATCTATTATTTTGTGATATTGCTCTGTCTGCTGTTCAAGGCCAGTGGTGAAAGCAGTGCTGCCGTCGCCACGACAAGCGTGCTGTCCTCGCTGTTTTTTGTGCAAACGACGGGGTCTTTTTTTTGGCCGGAAATATTCCAGATTGATTACGGATATGTTCCAGGGGGCAGTTGGAGTCTCGTGGTCGAAGAGATGTTCTACCTAGTTGCGCCGATCTCCATAATTTTGATGATGAAACTCTCCCGAGGGAAACTGGGGTGGCTGGCTGGATTCATTTTTCTGGTGGTGATCTCGGGCATTCTCTCGCGACTGCATTTCACCAGGATGTACTCCGATACGGATGCGAATCTGTATCTGGCGAATTTCGTGCAGTTTCACTCCCGATTCGATGAACTGGCCGCTGGCGTTGCCGCTGCTGTGATCGTGCGTTGGCTGCCTGGTGTACGCAACTGTTCGTCGTGGCTGTTGGCGGCAGGGTTGGGCTTTTCCTGGCTGTTCTTTGCCTATATATATGGGAAGCCGGGTTACCTTGCGCATCCCAACGAAATTACCGTCGATACGATATGGCTGCCCACTCTCATGGCATTTGCCAGCACGGCATTGTTGTTGGCGAGCTATTGGTGGCCGGTACGATTTTCTCCGATAATCGTTCTAGCCCGGCTATCCTATCCGTTGTACCTGATTCATATATTTTATATTGAAGTGACCAGTTCGGTACAAGATCTGGGTATTTTCTTGTGGCTGACAAAAATGTTTGCATTCGAAGGTCGGGCAGTAATCTCGATATTCATATGCGTATTGCTCTCATATCTCGCTTCGCTATTGATCGAATATCCGTTCATACGGCTCTACAAGGGCAAAAAGTCGGCCTCCGTCGATAAAACTCAGATGGTTCCGGGATGATCCGTTTTGGTTAGCAGCGGCCATCGTCAACTCTCTGTCAGCAGGATCTCAAGATGTTCGTTTGTGCATCAACTGAGACTAGAGATTTCCAACTGACAATATGCATCGGGAAAGGGGCGGCCAGGCTGCGGCGTGTCCGCCTTCCGTCTGAAATTCGTGAGCGGGAACTTGAGCCTTTGCAGGGAATTGAGAGTATACTTCCCGGGACCTGCGTCCGCAGTAAGAGGGGACGCATTGGCTGCGCTGGCAAGCACAGCTTGGGCAAGATTGTTGCACGCAGATTTTGACAATATTTCGGCGACACATCCGTGACGGGTATATTGTGATTCTTGATGAGTCAAATATATTGGTGCGGGTTCTTTACGGCGCACGCATTGAGATATCAGTGCGATAATGGTCAAGATAAATTATCAAGAACGTTTTGGACCCTTATACGGGTGATTTAATCAAAAGGTAATCCTAATGGCGATTCAGCTTTTTGTTCCGAATTTTCGCGTCGATGAATGTCTCGAAGGCATCAGGGAATGTCTCGAGAAAGGTTGGACTGGGCTTGGCTTCAAGACCATCGAAATGGAAAAGCAGTGGTCGGAATATACCGGCTTGCCGCATTCGCATTTCCTGAGCTCCAACACCGTGGGCCTGCATCTGGCCCTGCATATGTTTAAGACCGAATTTGGCTGGGACGATGGCGATGAAGTCATTTCGACGCCTCTGACGTTCGTGTCCAGCAACCATGCAATGGTGTATTGCAACCTTAAGCCGGTATTCGCCGATGTCGACGAGTATCTGTGCATTGACCCGGCAGATCTGGAACGCAAGATTACGCCGCGTACCCGCGCCGTTGTCTACGTCGGTATTGGCGGCAATACCGGCCGCTACGAAGAAGTCGTCAAGCTGTGCAAGGAAAAGGGCCTGATCCTTATTCTGGACGCCGCTCACATGTCGGGCACGCGTTTGAATGGCAAGCATGTTGGCGGTGAAGCCGATTGCGCGGTGTTCAGCTTCCAAGCTGTCAAGAACCTGGCAACCGCCGACTCGGGGATGATCTGCTTCAACGATGCGGCACGCGACGAACGCGCCCGCAAGTTGAGCTGGCTGGGTATCAACAAGGATACGTATGCCCGCACGGTGAACCAGGGCGCATATAAGTGGATGTATGACGTCGAGGAGATCGGCTTCAAATACCATGGCAACTCGATCATGGCAGCCATCGGTCTGGTGTCCCTGCGCTACCTGGACCGCGACAACGCCTACCGCCGCCAACTGGCGACCTGGTACGAAGACCGCCTGAAGGGAGACGATCTGATCAAGATTGTTCCCATCGCCCCGGGCTGCGAGTCTTCCCGGCATCTCTTCCAGGTGCGCGTGGACAAGCGCGAACAAGTGTTGATGGCGCTCAACGAATGCGGCATCCATCCGGGCGTGCATTACCGGGACAACACCGAGTACCGTCAATACTCGTATGGCAACGGTACGTGCCCGAAGGCGCAGAAGGCCAGCAATGAAATCCTGTCGTTGCCCATGCACATGGGCGTCACGGAAAAGGACGTCGAGTTCATCACCAGCACGCTCAAGAAAATCGTCCGCGTAGGCGCTTAATCGAGCTCTTTCCATTCCTCCTGCTGCTCTGTTTATCGAAAACGGCGGGGCGGCAGGATGAATGGTGTCGATTTATCGGGCGAAAGGGTCTGACTGGTTTTTGACGGGCGAGGGCAGGAGCGATGTACGACTCCACCTCGGTATCGTTGCACGGTGTGATTGAGAAAGTGGTGTAATTAATGCGTGAATTGGCTCTGGCGATTAGAACCTTCAGAATATGGAGCTATCTATCCGCGTCCGACGTTAAAAACAGGTTCCGCCGCTCGCGGCTGGGAATTATTTGGCCTGTTATCCACCAGTTGGCGTTTTCCGTTGGAGCTGGGGTCATCTGGGCCGCGGTGTTCCATTTGAAACCCGAGGACTTCATCCCGTTCCTGACGATGGGGTTTGCCATCTGGGGCTTTATTGCTGGCTCGATGATGGAAGGCTGTGGTTCGTTCGTGATCGCCCACGGTTATTTGAAGCAACTGCCGCTGCCGCAATCACTTTTCATATTCCGTACTGTCTGCACCCAAGCGATTTATCTCGCCATCGGCCTCGGTACGGCACTGAGTGTCCTGATTTTCTTTAACAAACTTCATTACCTTGGTTTATTCTACGCCCTGCCGGGTTTGTTGATCCTGCTGCTCTACTCCTACGGAGCCATCGGTGCGCTGGCCTACCTCGGCCTGCGGTATCGAGATCTGCAACACGGTCTTTCCGGCATATTCAGCCTGCTGTTTGTGGTGACACCGGTCATCTATCCTGCGGATGTGCTGATCAAGAAGGGGCTGGCCTTCGCCATCTATGGCAACCCGTTTTCGTCACTGATCGAAATCGTCAGGTATCCGATCCTGAATGGCGAATTCGCTAACCTGAACCATTACATAGTAGCCTCGGTGTTCACCGCCGTCCTGCTGGCGATGCGGTTCTATTTTGGGTCTCGTTGGGCGCGTTTCGTGCCGTTCTGGTCATGATCGATTTAGATAAAGTTACTATCGACTACCCGCTCGACCCTGTCGACGGGTCGAGTCTGAAAAGCGCGGTGTTGAATATATTCAACCGCAACAAGCGCCACACGGTACCCTTCTACCGGGCACTGGACAATATCACTCTGAAGATTGCGGACGGTGAGCAAGTCGGTCTTATCGGCCTGAATGGGGCCGGCAAGAGCACGATGTTGCGGGTCATGTCGGGAATTTTTCATCCGACGACAGGTACCGCCCGCATCGGCGGACGGGTATCGCCCTTGCTGGACTTCGCCACCGGATTTGAATTGCACCATACTGGCCTGGAGAATATCCGGATCCGTTTGATGTTGCTGGGTGAGCCTCCAGACTCGATTGACGAGAAGATCGGCGAAATTGCGGAATTTTCCGAACTCGGCGAATTCCTTCATCAGCCGGCGCGGACCTATTCGACAGGTATGTTCATGCGATTGGCATTCGCAACCTCGACTGCAATCAATCCGGAAATATTGATCGCAGACGAAGTCGTAGGTGCTGGCGATGCTCAGTTTGCAGAAAAGGCAAAGGTTCGGATCGAGCGGTTGCTGACGGGCGGTAAGACTACCGTCATCAGTTCGCACTCGATGGATCTGGTCCGACGCTTCTGCACACGTGTCATATGGCTGCATCGAGGCAAGGTCATTGCGGATGGTCCTGTTGAGCCGGTTCTGCAAGATTACGAGCAGCGCGCGTCGTCGATGGACCGGTGACCGACCGGGTTCGTTCTCACAATTAAAGCGGGCAAACACAACGGTCCCGTCGGAGGCAGGCTGGCCGTTGTTTTGTTAAAAAAATGAAAACGCAAGCCAAGAAGGTCCTGATCATAGTCTCGGGCTTTATTCCGAGCACTATCATCGGAGTCCTGCGGCCTTTGGCCGCACTCGAAAAACTTGGGGAAGTGCAGCTGCGCTTGAGGCTCTATAACTTGCCTGCTCTGCTGTCCAGCGATATAGATTGGTGCGACATCGCTGTATTCTCCCGGAATTGTGAATTCCGGGATCTGCCTGCGCTGTATGAGTTGAAGCGTAAGGGAAAATCCGTCGTCTACGATATCGACGATAATTTCGAAGAGATACCTCTTACGAACGATATCGGTGTTTATCATCGGATGTTTTATCGACTTCACGTTGTGAAGCGATTTTTTCAATATAGCGACGTTACGCGCGTTTATTCAGAACGCATGGCGCAACTGGCATTGCGGCGAGAAGGCCAACCATTTCTTGATCGGTCCTATTTTGATGCCAATATCATTGCCGGCGCCCAACGGGCTGCTTCGAACGGCAAGATAAAGATTGCCTATCCGACCGGCCGATTGGATGATCCCGCCCTGGAAGAAATGTTCTATCGGGCAGTACGCGTCATCCTGGAGCGGCATCCCGGAAAGGTGGAGTTCCATCTTTGGCGTAAGGTCGTGCCGAGCCAGTTGGCGGGTGTGCCCGGGGTGGTATTGAACGCCGGCGTGGCGGGGTACGACAAATTCATGCTGTCGTTCTTCAAGGCCGGATTCGATATTGGCTTGGCGCCTGGCATAGATACGCCATTTTTCCACTCGAAGACGAACAACAAGTACCGGGAGTTCGGCGGCTGCGGCATTGCCGGGATTTACGGAAATTTCCCGCCTTATTCGAACACCCTGCAGCACGAGCACAACGCTTTGTTGGTGGAAAGCACGTCGCAGGCCTGGATCGATGCGATGGAGCGGCTAATCCAGTCGCCTGAGTTGAGAGAGAAAATCGCACGCAATGGGGCTGCCGATGTCGCGCAGAATTACAGCTTTGACTCGGAACTCGCGGGTTGGCGCAAGGTGCTTGCCATGGCAAGCAAAGTCCGGCCCGTGGATACGAAATGGTTCCCGGAGGCTCGGCAAATACCTCGAGTGGGTGTGCTTGAGTTTCAGCCTCATGTGTCGGGTGGCTCAGATCAGAAAAAGCCGCAGCGAACGGACCGCTTGAAGAGTCTGGATGCCGTGATCCAGGCTCTTCCGCACGCTTCGGCGAATTTCTTCAGTAATGTCGTCGATTTTCTGAATGATCCTTCGCGACGTGGTTTTTGCTGCATGCTGTACTTGGTGGACAACGAGGATGCTCTGGCGGATGCCATGCAGATCATACCGTTGAGCAACAGTGCGATCGTGGACTTGTCGGGCTATGCAGAGGACGTTGCGGCAGCTGCCCGGCGCATCGACGAAGCGGCGGCCGGTGTGCCGGCGACGCTGCTGGTCACTGAGGCCCAACGGCCAGTGCTTGCCAGTTTGTCGGACTTGCGCTGCCGCGTATTTTCGATCGACGCGGGTGCGGTTGATCCGCTGCAGCAGTTCAGCGCCGTGGGTTATCCGGCAGTGTACCTGGACCTGATTGAACGACAGGTGCGATTCAGTACGGTGTACCGACGAGGTCGTTATTCCCGGATTGCTGCTCTCAAGGGCAGGTTTGCGACGTTCTATCGTCGAGCAACCACCGTCATGAAGTATGTGAGATGGCGCTTGGGAGGCCGGGAATTCTAGAAGGGGTAAACCGATGCCACGCTTGCGTGGCATCGGCCCGTTTTTCGCCGCTTAGGCGAAGACCTCGGCATTCTTGAACGAGCTGCCTGCCAAATCCTTGGCGGACAGGGTGGGAGGCGCGTCGAGCTGCCAATCGATATTCAGGTCCGAATCGTTCCACACAATGGACCGCTCGTGCTGGGGCGCATAGTAGTCGGTCGTCTTGTAGAGAAACTCTGCGTGTTCCGACAGCACGGCGAAGCCGTGCCCGAAGCCCTCCGGTACCCAGAGTTGATGCTTGTTTTCGGCAGACAGGCGTGCGCCAACCCATTGCCCGAACGTCGGCGATGATTTGCGCAAATCAACGGCAACATCGAATACTTCGCCGACGCTGGCGCGCACGAGCTTGCCCTGCGTTTGCTGGATTTGATAGTGCAATCCGCGAAGAACTCCCTTGACTGAGCGGGAGTGGTTGTCTTGCACGAAATTGACCGAGCGGCCGACGGCTTCTTCGAACGCCCGTTGATTGAAGCTCTCGAAGAAAAACCCGCGGTCGTCGCCGAATACCTTGGGTGTGAACAGGATGACGTCGGGGATGGCTAGAGGCGTTGCTTGCATGTTCAATAGACCGTATCGGTGAGAAGCCGCTGCAGATACTTGCCGTAGCCATTCTTGGCCAACGGGGCGGCCAGGCTTTCCAGTTCGGAGGCGGTGATCCATTTCTGGCGGAAGGCGATCTCTTCAGGGCAGGCGACCTTCAAGCCTTGCCGATTCTCGAGCGTGGCGATGAATTGGCTGGCTTCAAGCAAAGATTCATGCGTTCCGGTATCGAGCCAGGCATAGCCGCGCCCCATGATTTCGACGGACAGTTTCTGGCGTTCCAGGTAGATGCGGTTCACGTCCGTGATCTCGAGTTCGCCCCGAGCAGAAGGCTTGACCTCTTTGGCGATGCTGACCACATCTTTGTCGTAGAAGTACAGGCCGGTCACTGCATAGTTGGATTTGGGCTTGAGAGGCTTTTCCTCGAGCGACAACATCTTGCCGTCCTGATCGAATTCCGCAACGCCGTAGCGTTCGGGATCAGTGACGTGATAGGCGAAGACCGTGGATTCATTCTGCCTGGCGTTTGCATTGGCCAGCAGCTGATGGAAATCATGCCCGTAGAAGATATTGTCGCCCAGCACCAGCGCTGACAAATCGTTGCCGATGAAGTCTTCGCCGATGATGAAGGCCTGTGCGAGACCGTCTGGCGAGGCTTGAACTGCGTATTGCAGGTTCAACCCCCATTTTTTGCCGTCACCCAGCAGTTGCTGGAAACGCGGCGTATCCTGCGGCGTGGAAATGATGAGGATGTCCTGAATACCCGCCAGCATCAAAGTGCTCAGCGGGTAGTAGATCATCGGCTTGTCGAAAACGGGTAGCAACTGCTTGCTTATGGCGAGTGTTGCCGGATGCAGTCGGGTGCCGGAGCCACCGGCCAGGATGATGCCTTTGCGTTTCATTCCGGGGTTTCCATTAGAGTGAGTTGATCAATCGCCCGATTTGCGTGGACTTCCCAGTTGGGTAACTGCAATCGCAGGGCCATTGTAAGTGCATGGGCATTGAGGCGTGAGTTCTTGGGGCGTTGCGCCGCAGCAGGATATTCTTCCGTGCTGATGGGCCGAATGCTGTCGGCCGTCGTTCGCAGATGCACGCCGTTGGATAGAGCACGTCGAACGATGTGGCAGGCCAGAGTGTGCCAAGTCGCTTCGCCTTCAGCCGCCAGGTGATAGAGCCCACGCGGCAACTGGCCGTTCTGATGGCCGGCGATCGCCAAGGCTGTGACGTCCGCGATCATCTCGGCCGATGTGGGCGCGCCGCACTGATCGGCCACAATGCGCAACTCGTCGCGTTCTTTGGCCAGCCTCAAGATCGTTTTGATGAAATTCTTTCCGTGTGAGGAATACACCCAGCTCGTGCGTAGCACGATGGCCTCACAGCCGCTGTCGAGCACCGCCAATTCTCCGGCGCGTTTGGTCTTGCCGTAGACGCTGAGCGGATTGGTACGATCCGATTCGACATATGGATCGGCCTTCGTGCCATCGAAAACATAATCGGTGGAATAGTGCACGAGCAGTGCGCCATGCCGCTTCGCATAATCGGCCAAAACGCCAACTGCATCGGCATTTATTCGTTGTGCGCTATCGACATGAGTCTCGGCTTGATCCACGGCGGTGTATGCCGCGGCATTGACAATAATGTTGGGGGCATGCGCCGATACCACTCTTCGCAGAGCGGCAATGTCCTCGAAGTCGGCATCGTAACGGCACAATGACGTCAGCTGGCCGAGCGGCAAAAGCGTGCGCTGCAACTCTTGGCCGACGTTGCCGCCTTTGCCCAGTAAAAGTATCTTCATAGGTCAGATCTTGTTGAATAGTGCTGCCGCAAGCAGACCTAGATTTCCGAGGAATGATTGGCGATAAATGCCTGACCGGCATACGCCGACCGTGCGTGCGAGGGTGGAACTCTGTCGGGCCGCTTCGAAACGTTGCAGGGTGCCAAGCGCTTCTGGCGACATTCTGGATCTGAGATGGCTCAGCGCGACGATATTGCGGTCGTTCCAGCCTTTGAGTTGACCTTGGAACAGCATTCTGATTCGCACCAGCTTGGCGCCCAGACCGCCGTTCGCGCCGATGAGATTGCCGCCATGTTGACGATACCGCAATGAGGGGCGTGGATCATAGTGCACTTTTCCGCCACAGCCGCTGACGACCTGGTAGACCCACCAATCGTGAGCTACCACGTCTACCCGCGGCCCGGCCTGGATCAGCAGTTCGCGGGCGGCGTTGTTGAACACCATGGTGTTGCCACCTGCGATGTTCTGCACCAGTGCGTTTGCGAAGCCTGGAGGGCGCTCGAATAACGGCGAACAGCCGATATCCTGGTCGTTGCCGTCGACGAGTTGAGTGCGCGAGCAATAGAGCGCAGGTGTGTCGGACGCGATCGTGTCCAGCCACTGCACGGCGTGTTCGACCTTCGCCGGATCCCAGACGTCGTCCTGATCAGAAAATGAGTAGTAGTCGGCGGTGATCGAAGGATTGCAGGCGATCGACAGAAAATTAGCCGCAAAGCCCTTGCGCGGACCGTTTGTGACGGTCAGGCGATGCTGTGGCCATGCGGCTTTGTAAGATTCAAGAATACGGTGGGTGTCGTCCTTCGAGCCATCGTCGGACACCCAAAGGTCCCAATCCGTGTACGTCTGGGCAGCGTACGAGTCCAGTTGCTCGGCCAGGTACTGCTGCCCTTGATAAGTACATAATAGGATGGCGACTTTTTTGCTCACTGGTATGCCTGCTGGGGATTTCTTGACTATGCGGAAAGCGGGCCGCACTCAATGCGGCCCAGAAGCGGTTTCAGATACGGCCGGTATTGATATTCCGCATGGCGCTTTTGCGAGGCACAGGCACGTATGGGTTGCCGGATGCTTCGCGGACGGTTCTGCTTGATCGTCAGGCGGTGTACTGCGTCGCGACCCAGTCGCGATAATGGCCGCTAGTGACGTTTTCGACCCATTGCTGATTCGCCAGGTACCATTGAACGGTCTTGCGAATACCGCTCTCGAAAGTCTCGGCAGGCTTCCAGCCGAGTTCACGTTCGAGTTTGCTGGCGTCAATGGCGTAGCGTTTGTCGTGGCCCGGTCTGTCCTTCACAAAGGTGATCTGAGCCTTGTACGAGGTGCCATCCTTGCGGGGCTGCAATTCGTCCAGCAGAGCGCACAGGGTATGGACGACGTCCAGGTTGGCCTTTTCATTCCAGCCGCCCACATTGTAGGTTTCGCCCAACTTGCCGTCGTTCAACACGCGGCGGATGGCGCTGCAATGGTCGGTCACGTAAAGCCAGTCGCGGATTTGCTGACCATCGCCATAAATAGGCAGTGCTTTCCCCGCCAGGGCATTGTGAATAACCAGCGGAATAAGCTTTTCGGGGAAATGGTATGGACCGTAATTATTTGAACAATTCGTGGTCAGTACCGGCAGGCCATAAGTATGGTGATAGGCACGGACCAGATGGTCGCTTGCTGCCTTGCTGGCGGAATAAGGGCTGTTTGGCTCGTAGCGATTATCCTCGGTGAAGGCCGGATCAGTCTTGTCGAGAGAACCGTAGACTTCGTCGGTAGATACATGCAGGAATCGGAATTCGGCTTTGGCCCTATCACTCAATTCATTCCAATAGGCGCGCACGGCTTCCAGCAGGTGGAAGGTGCCGACGACATTGGTCTGGATGAATTCGCCCGGGCCATGGATCGACCGGTCGACATGGGACTCAGCGGCGAAGTTGATCACCGCGCGCGGCTTGTGCGTAGCCAGCAGTTCGGCGACGAGTTTCTGATCGCCAATGTCGCCGTGCACCAGCGTGTGGCGTGCATCACTTCGCAGTGTGGCGAGGTTCTCGGGGTTGCCGGCATAGGTGAACTTGTCCAGCGTGATGACGGGCTCATCGCTTTGAGCAAGCCAATCCAAGACAAAATTAGAGCCGATAAAACCGGCGCCGCCAGTGACAATAATACTCATTTTCGTTGTAATCCTGGGACTCTACGGCATGGAACTATGCAGATAAACGTGCAATTATGCCGCACTGAGGTGCGATCGCAGAGCGCGCGTCTGTAATATCGCCGTAAATAGCGTGAGTTTTTGAGGCTCTGTTAGAAGTTGTTGCAGCCGTGCAGCAGCCAACTGCCAAGCAGGGCACATGCTACTGCCGGGAATGCGCACTGGTCCAGTACACGTCGGGCCGGCCGCTGGACTTGTTCAGAAATCGGGCCAGAACGAACAACAAATCGGACAGACGGTTCAAATAGAGGCGGATCGGTGCATTTACCCCCTCCGTGCGGGCCAATGCGACAACTGCCCGCTCGCAGCGCCGGCAGATTGTGCGTGCCAAGTGCGCGTGTGCGGCGCCGGGTGAGCCGCCAGGCAGAATGAATTCCCGTAGTGGCGGCAACGCGGCGTTGTAGTACGCCAGTCTTGCATCCAGATGCGAGACTTGTTCGTCGCTTAGCGCCTTGTGACCAGGAATGCAGAGTTCGGCACCCATGTCGAACAAGTCGTGCTGGATTCTGAGCAGGTCGGCGGATACGTCCGTCGGCAGAGTGTGGGTCAGCAGCATGCCGATCATGCTGTTCAGTTCATCCACATCGCCGAGCGCGACTACACGCGGAGTATCCTTTGCTGTGCGAGTGCCATCGCCAAGCCCGGTGGTGCCGTCGTCTCCTGTGCGGGTGGCGATGACGGATAAACGGTTGGCCATGGAGCCTCCTGAATTCGGTGACGATGGGTGCGAAGAATACTTGTGCTGGTGAGCAACGGCGGTGCAGAGCGGGTGGCTCGCAATCAATCGTCAGAATTGTTGCGCAATCGTCGCGGAACTGTTGCGTTGGAACGGTATCCTAGCACTACGGAAGTCGCGAAACGCTGTAGAAGGGATGCTGTAGTTTCGCCGCAAACAGGAGGATAACGCATGGCTTTCAACCGCAAATACGCAATGCCCATGGCCGTCGCCACCGCGATGGCCGTCGTGTCGCTGGCGACGCCGCTGGCGTTCGCGCAGCAGGCCGACGCCAGTGGCGAGGTGCGGCGCGTGGATCCGGCGGCGGGCAAGGTCACGATCAAGCACGACGCCATCAAAGCGTTGGACCTGCCGGCGATGACGCTGGTGTACGACGCCGATCCGGCGCTGCTGGCCAAGATCAAGGCGGGCGACAAGGTGCGCTTCACGGCCGAGCGCAAGGACGGCAAGTACGTAGTGACGGCGATCACCAATTAAACCCCGGCCTGGCTGCTGTCGCGGCCCGCCCCGGGGTTGTGCGGGCGAGCGCCGCTCGAACAATGGAAAAGGCCCGCCGCAATCGCTTGCGGCGGGCCTTCTTTGCCTTGGTGGCCGGGGCAGTGCCTACAGCACGTAGCGGGCCAGGTCCTGGCTGCTGGCGGCTTCGGCCAGTTGCGCATTGACGTAGGCGGCGTCGATCTTGACGGTCTTGTCGCTGCTGGAGGTGGCGTCGAACGACAGTTCGTCGAGCAGCTTTTCCATCACCGTGTACAGGCGACGGGCGCCGATGTTCTCGGTGGTTTCATTGACGTCGTAGGCCAGTTCGGCCAGGCGGCGCACGCCTTCGTCGGTGAATTCCAGCTGCACGTCTTCGGTGGCCATCAGCGCCGTGTACTGCTTGGTCAACGAGGCATCGGTGTCGGACAGGATGCGGACGAAGTCTTCGGCGGTCAGGGATTCGAGCTCGACGCGGATCGGGAAGCGGCCCTGCAGTTCAGGGATCAGATCCGACGGGCGGGCCAGGTGGAAGGCGCCCGACGCGATGAACAGGATGTGGTCGGTGCGGACCATGCCGTAGCGCGTGTTGACGGTGGTGCCTTCGACCAGCGGCAGCAGGTCGCGCTGCACGCCCTGGCGCGAGACGTCGGCGCCGCCGCTTTCCTGGCGGGCTGCGATCTTGTCGATTTCGTCCAGGAAGACGATGCCGTTCTGTTCGACGTTATTGATGGCGGCGGTGCGCAGGTCTTCTTCGTTGACGCGCTTGGCGGCCTCTTCGTCGACGATGAGCTTGAAGGCTTCGCGCACCTTCATTTTCTTGGACTTCTTCTTGTCGCGGGCCAGGCCGGCAAACATGCCGCGCAGTTGCTCGGCCATTTCTTCCATGCCGGGGGGCGTCATGACGTCCATCTGCGGCGCAGCCTGGGCGACTTCGATCTCGATTTCGAGGTCGTCGATCTTGCCTTCGCGCAAGCGCTTGCGGAAGGTCTGGCGGGCGCTGTTGTCTTCGCCGCGTTCGGGTTCGCCGGAGGCACCGCGCGGGGGCGGCACCAGGGCGTCCAGGATGCGGTCTTCGGCGGCGTCTTCGGCCTGGGTGCGCACGCGGCGCATTTCCAGTTCGCGCGTCTGCTTGATCGAGTATTCGGTCAGGTCGCGGATGATGGTGTCGACGTCGCGGCCCACGTAGCCCACTTCGGTGAACTTGGTGGCTTCGATCTTGATGAACGGCGCGTTGGCCAGCTTGGCCAGGCGGCGGGCGATTTCAGTCTTGCCCACGCCGGTGGGGCCGATCATGAGGATGTTCTTGGGGTGGATTTCGTGGCGCAGGGGTTCTGCGACCTGCTGGCGGCGCCAGCGGTTGCGCAGGGCGACCGCCACGGCGCGCTTGGCGCGGTTCTGGCCGACGATGTATTTGTCGAGTTCGGAGACGATCTCTCCGGGCGTCATGTTGGATGCGGACATGAGGGCGAATCCTTGGAAAGCTAGGGCTGGCTGGGGGACGCGCGCCGCGGCGCAGGAAGCTGCGCCGCGCGGCGGCGTCAGTCGCCCAGCGTTTCGATGACGTGGTTCTGGTTGGTGTAGATGCAGAGGTCGCCAGCGATCTCGAGAGATTGTTTGACGATGGTCTCGGGCGGCAGTTCCGTGTTGCGCAGCAGGGCCAGGGCGGCCGACTGGGCATAGGCGCCGCCGGAGCCGATGGCGGCCAGGCCGTGTTCGGGTTCGAGGACGTCGCCGTTGCCGGTGAGCACCAGCGTGTGCTCGGCGTCGGCCACGATCAGCATGGCTTCGAGCCGGCGCAGGACGCGGTCGGTGCGCCAGTCGCGCGTGAGTTCGACCGCGGCGCGCATCAGGTTGCCCTGGTGTTTGTCGAGCTTGGCCTCGAAGCGTTCCTGCAGCGTGAACGCATCGGCGGTGGCGCCGGCGAAACCGGCCAGGATCTTGTCGTGGTAGAGGCGGCGGATCTTGCGCGCCGTGCCTTTGATGACGATGTTGCCCAGGGTGACCTGGCCATCGCCGCCCAGTGCGACGCGGTTACCGCGACGCACGCACACGATGGTGGTGGCGTGAAATTGTTCCATGCGTTCCTTCCTTTGAAAGGACTAGCTGGGGGCGATCCAGGGGAAATCAAGACTCAGCGCGACGCCAATAAAAAAGGCCATGCTGGGGGCAGCATAGCCTTTCAGGGTGACGCCGGAAAACGGGACGGATCAGTCGCCGTACAGCTTCTGGCGCATTTCGCGGCGCTCTTGGGCTTCGAGCGACAGCGTGGCGGTGGGGCGGGCCAACAGGCGCGGAACGCCGATGGGTTCGCCCGTTTCTTCACACCAGCCGTATTCACCGCTGTCGATGCGGGCGATGGACTGTTGCACCTTTTTCAGCAGCTTGCGTTCGCGGTCGCGGGTACGCAGCTCAAGGGCGTGTTCTTCCTCGATGGTGGCGCGGTCGGCGGGATCGGGCACGAACTGCGTTTCGCGCAGGTGCTCGGTGGTTTCGCCGGCGTTGGCCAGGATGTCCTGTTCGAGTTGTTTGAGCCGTTCCTTGAAGAAAGCCAGCTGGCGTTCGTTCATGTAGTCGGACTCGGGCATGGCCAGCAATTCCTTCTCGCTGGGCAGATCAATCGCCGTATCGCTCGTCGACTTGCTTGATTTTTTGGTTGCTGCCTTGGTAGCCATGAAAACACTCCACTATGAATCGATCCTGGCGCGGGCGGTTCTTCCCGGTCCGTGTGCTTGCTGCCTACGCTATCCGTACCTCACAGTACTGCCTTCGTCGCATCGAGTCACGTATCCAAAAAGGGGATTACCCCGCCAGGCACTGCTCCAAGCCCCGGGTGAAAATTTCCTGGGGCAGCTTGCGTCCGATGAAGACCATCTTGGTGGACGGTTTTTCGGCCGCGGTCCACGGTTTGCCGGGTTCGGCGCCCATCATCATGTGCACACCCTGGAACAACATGCGGCGGTTGATGCCCTTCATGTACAGGATGCCCTTGTAGCGCAGCAGGTCGGGACCATAGACCTGCACCACGCCACCCAGGAATTCCTCAAGGCGAGCGGGATCGAACGGCTTGTTGGAACGGAACACGAACGCGCCGATTTCATCGTCGTGTTTGTGGTGGTGATGATGTGCGTGATTGCAATGCGCCCCGCAGTCGCCGTCGTGGTCGTGACCGTGGTCATGATCATGGCCGTGATCGTGCCCATGGTCGTGCCCGTGGGCGGCGTCGGGGTGCTCATCGGCCAGGAATTCCGGGTCGATGTCGAGAATGGAATTCAGGTTGAAGCCGCTGATGTCGATGATGGACTTCAGGTCGGCGTCGCCGAAGTTGACCGCGGTGATGGGCGCGCGCGGGTTCATGTGCACCAGGCGGTTGCGCAGCGCTTCGTAGTCGACTTCGTTGACCAGGTCTTTCTTGGAAATCAGGATGCGGTCCGCGAACCCGACCTGCTTCTGGGCTTCGGGCTGCTCGTCCAGCGTGGCCATGCCGTGCTTGGCGTCGACCACCGTGACCACCGCGTCCAGGCGGTAGTACTCGGCGATGTCGTCGTCCATGAAGAACGTCTGGCACACCGGGCCGGGGTTGGCCATGCCGGTGGTTTCCAGGATGACGCGTTCGAAATTCAGGGTGCCGGCTTCACGCTTGGCGCGCAGCTCGGACAGGGTGCGCATCAGGTCGCCCCGCACCGTGCAGCAGACGCAGCCGTTGGACAGTTCGATGATTTCTTCATCGCTGTCCTGGACCAGCAGGTCGTTGTCGATGCTTTCCGGCCCGAACTCGTTTTCGATGACCGCGACACGGCGGCCGTGGAATTCGGTCAGGATACGTTTGAGCAGGGTGGTCTTGCCCGCACCGAGAAAGCCGGTGAGGATGGTGACGGGAACCATTTTGTCCAAACTGCGCGGGGTGTTCATGGCGAAGCTGCTTGCGTGAAGTAAGGCGGCGAAGAGTCGCTGCCACAGGCTGCGAGGGCCGCCTATAGCGGCCGGACGCAGGATTACAGCACAGTCGGGGGCAGGGGGCAAACCCCGGGCCAACCCGGGGGCCAGAGCCGCCCAGATCGCGGCTGTACGCCGTCAAGTATCGGGCGATATCACTATTTTGGGGCAATTTTCCGGATTTCAAGGTCCGGATCAGGCGGGGGCCAGGATTGTCGGCCAGGGCCCTTGCGCCTGCCCTGCGACAGGCGCGTATCGGGCGCCTCAGTGGTGATGGTGGTGGTGGCCGGCGTCGGCGGGCTGCTTCTGCTGGCACTGCGGGCACAGGGCCCGGATCTCGGTTTCGTGGGTGGCCAGGGCGTAGCCCGTCTGGGCGACGCGTTCGGCCAACTGGCGGCTCATGGCGGGGTCGGAGACTTCGGCCACCGCGCCGCAGCCGGTACAGACCACCAGCAGGTCATGCGGTGCGCCGCCGGCATCATGGCAGGCGCTCCAGGCGTTGACCGCGTCCAGGCGGTGGATCAGGCCTTCATCCATCAGGAAGTCCAGGGCGCGGTACACCGTGGGAGGCGCGGCGCCGGGGTGGACTTCGCGCATGGCGTCCAGCAGTTCGTAGGCCTTCAGGCTGCGGCCGTGGCGCAGCAGCAGTTCCAGCACCTTGCGGCGGATGGGGGTGAGGCGGCGGCCGCGTTGTTCGCACAACGTCTCGGCGACGCTGAGCTGGGCGCCTACGGTGTCGCTGCGGGGGGAACGGGGCGGAGCGGGCATGGCGGGCTTCATCTGAATTAGGGACGCGCGCGACGCGCGCGAGATGCCAGGAAGGTAGCAGAAAACACCCTGATGCGGGCGAAAGGCGCCCTTTCAAGCCTTGTTAGTTATGATATAACATAATAAATCTGTTTCGCAGCCTGCCGGTTTCATGTCTCACTTCACGCTTTTGCCCCCGCGGCCCGGCGCCGCGCCGGGGGCGGGCACGCTTTCCCGCTCCAGCTTCCTGGCCTCTGCCTGGCGCCGCATGGCCTATGCGCTGGCCGCGGCCGCGGCGCTGTGGGCCCTGACGGGCTGGGCGATGGACTGGTGGCCCCGATGAGCGCCGTGCCGGTCGCCATCGAACTGCGGGACGCGTCCTTCGGCTGGCATGGGCACGCGGCCCTGCGCGGCGTGTCGGGTCGTTTCGAGCCGGGTGCGATGACCGCCGTGGTCGGGCCGAACGGGGCCGGCAAGTCGACGCTGATCAAGGGCATCATGGGGGTGCTGCGGCCGTTGTCAGGCAGCGTCACCGTCGGTGGGGCCGGCCGTTCGGAACTGGCCTGGCTGCCCCAGGCGGCCGAACTGGACCGATCGTTTCCCGTGTCGGTGCTGGACCTGGTGGCAATGGGCGCGTGGCGCCGGGTCGGCGCCTGGCGGCGCTACGGGGCCGAGGAAATCGACCGCTGCCTGCATGCGCTGGATACGGTGGGCCTGGCAGGCATGGCCGGACGCGCGGTGGACACGCTGTCTGGCGGGCAGATGCAGCGCACGCTGTTCGCACGGATGCTGGTGCAGGATGCGCCGGTGCTGCTGCTGGACGAGCCCTTCGCCGCGGTGGACAGCCACACCGCCGATGACCTGATGGCGTTGCTCTGCGGCCTGCATGGCCAGGGTCGTACCGTGATCACCGTGCTGCATGACCTGGACATGGTGCGCGGTCATTTTCCGCAGTGCCTGCTGCTGTCCGGCTCGGTGGTGGCCTGGGGCGATACCGAGGCTGCGCTGTGCGACAAGAACCTGAAGACGGCACGTCAATGGCACGTGGGGGCGTTCGCATGAGCGCGCTGCAATGGGTCGTGTCGCCTTTTCTTGATTACGGTTTCATGCGCCGCGCGCTGGCCGGGGCCTGCGCCTTGTCGCTGGGGGCCGCGCCGCTGGGGGTGTTCCTGGTCTTGCGCCGCATGAGCCTGATGGGCGACGCAATGTCGCACGCCATCCTGCCGGGCGTGGCGGCGGGTTTCCTGCTGTCCGGGCTGTCGCTGGGCGCGATGATGCTGGGCGGCGTCGCGACCGGCCTGGCCGTGGCCTTGCTGGCCGGACTGGTGGCGCGGCTGACGCCGCTGCGCGAAGACGCCAGTTTCGCCGCCTTCTATTTGATCTCGCTGGGCCTGGGGGTGCTGCTGGTGTCGCTGCGTGGCTCCAACATGGATCTGCTGCATGTGCTGTTCGGCACCGTGCTGGGGCTGGATGACGCCGCGCTGCTGCTGGTGACGGCGACGGCCAGCGTCACGCTGGTGGTCCTGGCGGCGCTGTACCGGATGCTGGTGGCGGAATGCCTGGACCCGGGCTTTCTGCGGGCCAGCGGCGGGCGCGGCGGTTGGGTGCACATGGGCTTCCTGGTGCTGGTGGTGGTGAATCTGGTGGCGGGTTTCCAGGTGCTGGGTACCTTGATGGTGGTCGGCATCATGATGCTGCCGGCCGCCGCGGCGCGCTTCTGGCTGCGTTCGGCAGCAGGGCAGATCCCGTTGGCGGCAGGGGTTGGCGTGGCCGCATCGGTCGCCGGCCTGCTGGTTTCGTATCACTTCAATGTGCCGGCCTCGCCCGCGATCATCCTGGCCGCCGGCGTCTGTTACCTGTTTTCCATCGTTTGCGGCCCGCAAGGCGGGTTGCTGCGGGCGCCGCGCAGATCGCGCCGGGCCTGATCCCCTCAAGGAGATTCGCTATGACTTCCCTATCGCTGGCGCTGTCGCGCCGCCGCGCCTTGCTGGCCGCTGCCGGCCTGTGGCTGTCCGCGGCCTTCGGCCTGGCGCATGCCGCCCAGCCGTTGCAGGCCGTGGCCAGCTTTTCCATCCTGGGCGACATCGTGCGCGAAGTGGGCGGCGAAGACGTGCAGTTGACGACGTTGGTCGGACCGGACGGCGATGCCCATGAATACGAGCCTACGCCAGCGGATGCCAAGAAACTGGCGGCCGCGAAAGTGCTGTTCGTGAACGGGCTGGATTTCGAGGCCTGGCTGCCCAGGCTGGTCAAGGCGTCCGGCTTTTCGGGCCAGACCGTGGTGGCGTCCAAAGGGGTCGCGGCGCGCAAGTTCGCCGGGCATGGCCACGATCACGGCGGCAAGGACCACGATCATGACCACGCCGCCCACGCCCATGGCGACGCGGGCCACAGCCACGGCGACGCCGATCCGCACGCCTGGCAGAACCTGGCCAACGGCGTGATCTACGCGCGCAACGTGGCAGACGGCCTGGCCGCCGCGGACCCGGTCCATGCCGACGCCTATCGCAAGCGCGCCGATGCCTACATCGCTCGCATCCAGGCCGCCGACGCGTCGGTGCGCAAGACCTTTGCGGCGATTCCCGCGGAACGCCGCAAGGTCGTCACGTCGCATGATGCGTTCGGCTATTTCGGTGACGCCTATGGGGTGGAATTCATTTCCGCGGTGGGCATGTCGACCGCCGCCGAACCTGCGGCCAGTGACGTGGCGCGCATCATTGAACAGGTCAAGCGCGAGAAGGTGCCGGCGGTGTTTGTCGAGAACATCACCAGCCCGCGCCTGGTGCAGCAGATCGCGCGCGAAACGGGCGCCAAGGTGGGTGGTACGCTTTATTCCGATGCGCTGTCCAAGCCCGGACAACCCGGCGCCACCTACCTGGAAATGTTTGAATGGAACGTACGTCAGCTCGCCGCGGCCTTGCAGCCCTGATTGCCGTGACGGGCGCGTTGGCGGCCAGCGCCGCCAACGCCCACCCGCACATGTGGATCGACGCCCGCGCGGTGGTCGACCTGGACGAGCAGCACCGGATCACCGCGGTGCGGCAGGTCTGGCTGTTCGACGAGATGTTTGGCGCCTATGCCACGCAAGGCCTGAAGAAGGGCAAGGGCGGCACGCTCGCCGACGACACCTTGAAAGGCATGGCAGAAGACTGGATGAAGGCGCTGGGCGAGCCGGTGTCGCACTATTTCACGCGGGTCACGGTGGCGGGCAAGACCGCGGCGTTCGCCGCGCCGCGTGATGCGCGCGTGACCTGGAACCCCAAGACGGGCCGTCTGGCCCTGGCATTCACCTTGCCGCTGGCCGAGCCCGCGGCGCTGGACGCCGCAGGCGCCCAGGTGGACATCTACGACCCGACCTATTTCGTGGCCTACGCCTTTGACGAAAAGGGCGCTGTCACGCTGGGTGGCCCCGGCGCGGCGGCCTGCAAGCCGGCTTACCGCAAGCCGAAGGAACTGGATTGGAACACCATGCAGCAGCTGGCCGCGATCCCGGCCGATCCGGACGCACTGCCGGAAGAGCTTTTCGCCATCACCAAGGGGCTGACGCACCGCATCGAGGTGCAATGCGCCTGACGGCGGGCGGTGCGGCCGCCGCCTGCGCGTGGCTGTTGGCGTTGGCCGTCATGGCCTGGACCGGGACGGCCAACGCGCAGGGTGCGCATCCGTTTGGCGTGCCGGAAAGCGGTGCGGGCATGAGCGGGCCAAGCTGGCTGGCGAGCTTTTTCGGCCAGGTGTCGGTGTGGCAAAGCCATTTCTACCGTCAGCTGACGGGCGCGGTACGAGCCTGGCAGGCGGACGGCGGCGCGGCCTGGATGCTGATCGGCCTGTCGTTCGCGTACGGCGTGTTCCACGCGCTGGGGCCGGGGCACGGCAAGGCGGTGATTTCCTCATATGTCGTGGCCAACCGGCAGACCGCGCGCAATGGCGCCCTGCTGGCCCTGGTGTCGTCGCTGGTGCAGGCGCTGGTGGCGATCGCGATGGTGGCTGTGCTGGCGCTTGTCTTCAACGCGACGGCAGCGACCATGAACCAGGCGACGCGCTGGTTGGAGCTGGCCTCGTATGCGTTGGTGACGTTGTTGGGCGCGTGGCTGGTGTGGGTCAAGGCGCTGCGGCCGTTGCGGCGGCGGCGCGCCTTAGCGGTGCCGCCCGCCGAGCTTGGCATTCATGGGCCAGGGCCGTCCGCGGCCGCCCCGCCCCGCCCGGCCTTGAAGGGGGCTGCGGCGTTGCGGGCCATTTCGGTGCAGGCGGCGCCTGTGCGGCAGGGCTCTGCCGCAGTTGCGTTGCCGAGCGCACTGCACGGCGCTGCGCACGATCATGCGCATCATCATCACGACGACTGCGGTTGCGGTCATGTCCATGTGCCGCCGCCGGAGCAGGTGGCCGGGCCGTTGAATTGGCGACGTGCCGGGTCGGCGATCCTGGCCGTGGGGTTGCGACCATGCAGCGGCGCGTTGATCGTGCTGGTGTTCGCGTTGTCGCAGGGATTCTTTCTGGCGGGCGTGGCGTCGGCATTGGCGATGGGCCTGGGCACGGGTTTGACGGTCGCCGCGCTGGCTTGCCTGGCGGTGGCCGCGGGTGGGGCGGCAACGGCCCTGGGCGGCCGACTGTCCAGCGTGGGCGCGGCGCGGCTGCGCTATGGCGTGGAAGCCCTGGCTGCCCTGGCCGTATTGGCGTTGGGTGTGCTGCTCTTGGGCGGAATGCTGGCGGGCGGCGGCTGAGCGGCCAGCGTCAGGATTTGCGGCCGGCGCGTGGATGCGCCTGATCGTACGCGCGAGCCAGGTGCTGGAAGTCGAGCCGGGTGTAGATCTGGGTGGTGGAAATGTTGGCGTGGCCCAGCATTTCCTGGACGGCGCGCAGGTCCTGGGCGGATTGCAGCACGTGGCTGGCGAAGCTGTGGCGCAGCACGTGCGGATGCACATGGGTGGGCAGGCCGGCGGTCTGCGCGATCTGCGCCAGTTGCAGCTGCACCACGCGCGGCGAGATGCGTCGTCCGCGCGCGCCCAGGAACAGCGCGGCCGCATCTTCGGGCTGCGCGGCGGGCGGGGCCAACTGTGGGCGGACTTCGATCCAGCGTCGCAACGCCACCAGGGCCGCCTGGCCTACCGGCACCGAACGGCGCTTGCCGCCCTTGCCCAGCACGATGACTTCGGCATCGTCCAGGTTGAGCCAGCCGCGTGATTCGTACTGGGTCGAGCGCTCGTAGCGCAGGTCCAGCCCCACCAGTTCAGAAAGGCGCAGCCCGCTCGAATAGAGCAATTCGAACATGGCCTGGTCGCGCAGCGCGGCGGGCTCGGTGGCGACCTGCGCCTGGGGGCGGTCGAGCAGGGCCTGGGTCTGTTCGACCGACAGGGCCTTGGGCAGGCCGCGAGGCGCCTTGGGGGCGCGTACGCCGGCGACGGGATTGCCGGCCAGGCCGACGACCGGCGCCCACCACTGATAGAAGCCGCGCCACGCTGCCAACGTGCGTGCCAGGCTGCGCGGGCCGCGGCCCTGGGCGTGCAGCCGCGCCACGAACTGGCGGATGTGGCCGTTGCCCAGGGTGTCCAGCGGCAGCTTGGCGCGTTCGGCCAGGTCGCGCAGGAAGTGCAGTTCTCGCCGGTAGCCGTCGAGCGTATGCGGGGAATAGCGGCGGTTGGCTTCCAGATGGCGTAGCCAGGCGACCATCGGGTCGGGCAGGGGGGCGTCCGGTGCTTGCGGTGCCTGCATGGGAGCCCCCGCCTTCATGGGGTCAGGCCTTGGGGGCGGCCGGGTTCAGCCGGTGCAGCGCGGCCGAGGCCAGTTGGCCGATGGATTCGAGGAACGCCGTGCCCATGTCGGGCGTGAAGCGTTCGGCGTCGTCCGAGCCCAGCACCAGCAGGCCGACGCTGGCGCCATCGGCTTCCAGGCGCAGCGGCACCAGGGCCAGCGACTTGGGCTTGGCATCGAGCCAGCCGGCGGCTTCGAAGGCGGTATCGGTGCCGCAATACGGCGTTTTCAGGCTGTCGGCGAACGTGCGCACGTCTTGCGTGACGGGTTCGCCGTAGCCAGTTTCGGGCAGGTCGGGCAGGTTCCACAGGCGCAGCGCGACGTGGTTGATGTCGAACTGCTCGGCCAGGCCCAGGGCGATTTCGCCGGGCAGGAGCTGAGGATCGTTTTCGGACAGCAGGCGGCAGCACCATTTGGCGACATGGCCGCCGATGGTTTCATTGGCGGTGGCGTTGTGCACCAGTTCGTTCAGGCGCCATTCGAGTTCGCGATTGCGTTCGCGCAGCGTGAGGATCTGGCGTTCGCCCAGAGAAATGGCGCGCGACCCATGCGGATGCGGCACTTGCAGCGTCGCGAAGACGTCGGCGTGTGCATCGAAGAAGCCGGGGTGTTCCTGCAGGAAATTGGCGATGTCCTGGGCGGTGAAAGCGGTATCGGTCATGGGTTATCGGTTCAGCGCCATGGAGAAGACGAGCTTGTCGATGTCGACCTGCCCCGTGAAGACGGATTCGGCCGGGCCGGTCATGCGCAACTGGCCGTCGGTCCAGGCGATGGTCAGCACGCCGCCGCGCGTTTGCACGCGCACCGGGGAATCGAGCAGGCCACGGCGGATGCCGGCCGCGACGGCGGCGCAGGCGCCGGTGCCGCAGGCCAGGGTTTCGCCGGCGCCGCGTTCGTGCACGCGCAGCCGGATGTTGTGGCGATCGACGATTTGCATGAAGCCGGCGTTGACCCGGCGCGCAAAGCGCGGGTGGGTCTCGACCAGCGGGCCGACGATGGCGACTGGGGCGGTGTCGACGTTGTCGACCACCTGCACCGCGTGCGGGTTGGAGATGGCCACGGCCGAGAGGCTGACGCTGCGCGGCAGGCCGGCGGGCGTATCCAGCGGCAGTTCCCACAGGGTGTCCTGGCCTTCGGCGTGCGAGGCCAGGCCGGCGGTGTCGAACGGCAGGGCGGCCGGGTCGAAGCGGGTGCTGCCCATGTCGACCGTGACTTGTTCGTCGTCGCCTTCGTCCAGGACGAGGATGCCCGTGGCGATCTCGGCGCGCAGCGGATTGCGGTCGGACAGGCCCTGCTCGTGCACGAAGCGCACGAAGCAGCGCGCGCCGTTGCCGCAGTGTTCGACCTCGCTGCCGTCGGAGTTGAAGATGCGGTAGCGGAAGTCGGCGTCGGGGCGCGTGGCGCGTTCGACCAGCAGGATCTGGTCGGCGCCGATGCCGAAGTGCCGGTCGCCCAGCGCGCGGGCGCGTTCGGGCGTCATGTCGATGACTTGGCGAACGCCGTCGAGCACGACGAAGTCGTTGCCTGCGCCATGCATTTTGGTGAAGTTCCAGTTCATGGGGGGATTATCGCCCATTCTGGCTCGGGAAACCGGGCGCGCCGCCGCAGTCGATCTGTCCGCGGCGGGGGCGGTGACCTAGTAGATCTTGGCTTCGCCCGGCGGCCGGGTCTTGAAGCGGCGATGGACCCAGTAGTACTGGCTGGGGCAGCGGCGCACCCAGGCCTCGAGTTCGCGGTTCAGGCGGGCGGTGGCCTCTTCGAGCGAGTCGTCGCCGGGGAAGTTCTCCAGCGGTGGCAGGACTTCGGCGTGGTAACGACCGGTTTCGGGGTTCCAGAAATCCAGGATGGGCAGCACGGCAGCGTCCCACTTCTTGGCCAGCTGGGCGGTCGCCAGCAAGGTGGCGGCCTGGACGCCGAAGAACGGCGCGAACACGGCGCCCTGGCGGCCGAAGTCCATGTCCGGCAGGTAGTACACCGGGCGCGGGGCGCGCAGGTGGCGGATCAGTTCGCGTACGCCGTCCTTGCGGCTGACCAGGAAGACTTCGTTGAAGCGGGCGCGCCCGGCGGCCACGACGGCGTCGATGTGCGGGTCGCTTTGCGGGGTGTACATGGTGGCCGCGCTGGGCACTTCCATGGTGAGCCGGGTGGCGGCGGCATCCAGGCCGATGAAATGGGGGGCCAGCAGGATGACGCTGCGGCCCTGGGCGGTGAGTTCGTTGATGCGTTCGGCGCCGCTCTGGGTGACCATGTCCTTGATGGCCTCGGGCGTGCCGTACCAGAGCACGCCGCGGTCGACGATGGATTGCGCCAGGGCGCGGAAATGTTCACGCACCCAGCGTTCGCGCACGGCTTCAGGCTGGTCGGGAAAGCACAGTTCGAGGTTGCGGCGCACGATGCGGGTGCGCGATTTGGCCAGGCGCATGGCCAGCCAGCCGAGCGTGGCGCCGATGCGTTGGCGCGTGGCGGGCCGCATGCGGCCGAACCATTTCAGCAGGGAAACCAGCGTGCGCGTTTTGGATTCGTTCATGGGCAAAATAGGGGCATAAGACCAGGGCGGCGGAGGGGGCGCGGGCGTCAGCCGGGCTCGGCCGCGGCGCCGTCGACGGGCGCGGGCGGTGCGCCGCGCGGGGTCTTATAGCGGTTGTAGCTCCAGAGGTATTGCCGCGGGCAGCGGCGGATCAGGGTTTCCATGGCGGCGTTCAGCAGCGCGGCCTGGGCCTGCGGGTCGGCGGGCAGGGGCTCGGGCACGCGCACGTAGTGGATGCGCCAGCCGCGGCCACCGGGCAGGCGTTCGCCAGCGGTCAGGATGATCGGCACGCCGGTCTGGCTGGCCAGCTTGCCGGGCAGGGTCATGGTGTAGGCCATGCGGCCGAAGAACGGTGCCCAGACGCCGTCGCCGACGCCCGGGGCCTGGTCGGGCAGCATGCCGACCGATTCGCCGCGGCGCAGGGCGCGTACGAATTCGCGTACGCCCTGCATGGTGGCGGGTACGGCAATGACGGCCGAACTGTTGCGCGCGGTTTCCAGCAGCGGCGCCAGGATGTCCTTGCGAGGCGGGCGGAACATCACGGTCATGGGCATCTGGCGGGCCAGGTAGCGGGCGGTGATCTCGAAGCAGCCCAAGTGCGGGGTCAGGAACAGGATGCCGCGGTTTTCGGCGCGGGCAGCGTCCACGACCGCATTGTCGTCCGACACGACCTGGGCCAGGCTTTGCTCATTGCGGAACCAGACCCGGGGCATTTCGAGGATCATCGCGCCGGCCTCGCCGGCGGCCTGGCGGGCGAAGGCCGCGCCGGGGTAGCCGGCCTGCGCCGCATTGGCCTGCAGGCGGCGCCGGTACTTGCCCGGGAACGCATAGGCGACGCGGCCGAGCAGGCGCCCCAGCGCGTGCTCGACGGGCAGGGGCAAGGAGGCAAACAGGCGAAACAGGGCGAGCAGCATGCGGCAAAGGGGTGAGATCGGGCATGGTAATGCCTGTGCTCGCGGGAAAGACCCCACCCCCGGCACAAGCATAAGTACGGCATTTTCGCTTAAAATCGGCAGGTCGCCGAGTTAACCGACAACTTGCGGGGCGACGGCAGGGGGCAGCGCATTGCGCGTCTCTTGCCAAATCCGCTAAAGCGTCGCGCCCAGATCAGCGTATGTCAATGCAGTCCGGGGTGCTACGCGCCTCGTGAACCTATGTTCCGGCTGTGCCGGACACGAAAGGACGCATCTGTGGCCAACAACGACTTTCTCTTCACTTCCGAATCCGTTTCCGAAGGGCACCCCGACAAGGTCGCCGACCAGATTTCCGACGCGATTCTGGACGCCATCTTCACCCAGGACCCCAACGCGCGCGTCGCCGCCGAAACCCTGTGCAACACGGGTCTGGTCGTGCTGGCCGGTGAAATCACCACCACCGCCAACGTCGACTACATCCAGGTCGCACGCGACACGATCCGCCGCATCGGCTACGACAACACCGAATACGGCATCGACTACAAGGGTTGCGCGGTGCTGGTCGCCTACGACAAGCAGTCGCCGGACATCGCCCAGGGCGTGGACCGCAGCTCGGAAGACTACCTGAACCAGGGCGCGGGCGACCAAGGCCTGATGTTCGGCTACGCCTGCGACGAAACCCCCGACCTGATGCCCGCCCCGATCTGGTACGCGCACCGCCTGGTCCAGCGCCAGAGCGAACTGCGCAAGGACGGCCGCCTGCCGTGGCTGCGCCCGGACGCCAAGTCGCAAGTGACCTTCCGCTACATCGACGGCCGCCCGGCTGAAGTCGACACCGTGGTGCTGTCGACCCAGCACGCGCCCGACGTCACGCAGGAAACCATCCGCGAAGCCGTCATCGAAGACATCATCAAGCCCAGCTTCGCCGAAGGCCTGATCACGCCCCAGACCAAGTTCCTGGTCAACCCGACCGGCCGCTTTGTCATCGGCGGCCCGCAAGGCGATTGCGGCCTGACCGGCCGCAAGATCATCGTCGACACCTACGGCGGCGCATGCCCGCACGGCGGCGGCGCGTTCTCGGGCAAGGATCCGTCCAAGGTCGACCGCTCGGCTGCCTACGCCGCCCGCTACGTGGCCAAGAACATCGTGGCCGCCGGCCTGGCGCGCCAGTGCCAGGTGCAGGTCAGCTACGCCATCGGCGTGGCCGAGCCCATCAACATCACCGTCTACACCGAAGGCACCGGCGTCATTCCCGACGACCAGATCGCCAAGCTGGTGCGCGAGCACTTCGACCTGCGTCCGAAGGGCATCGTGAACATGCTCGACCTGCTGCGCCCGATCTACACCAAGACCGCCGCCTATGGCCACTTTGGCCGTTCCGAGCCGGAATTCTCGTGGGAAGCCACGGACAAGGTCCAGGAACTGAAGAAGGCGCTCTAAGCTGCCCGCTTCCAGCAAAAAAGCGCCCCTGCATGAACTTGCAGGGGCGCTTTTCTTTGTGGGCAGCAACCGGGGCTACAG
>NZ_JCBANA010000005.1:0-133444 GCF_059760725.1 Achromobacter sp. 1014246743 | reverse complement strand
AAGGCGGCATCAGAAATGGACAAACAGGTCTCGTGGGCCGGGAGAGTGTTAAAAGACAAAGAGGAAAACCCCGCCCCGCCTTGCGTGGCCTGGGCCATCGCACGTCAGCGCGTGTCTTCGATGTTCAGGATGCGGCCCAGCCCCAGGAAGTAGTTGGCAAAGGCCAGCAGGCTGGCGGTCACGGCGATGTAGACCACCGACAGCGCGGCCAGCGTCGGGTCGGCGAATTCGCGCACGTAGTTGTACATGGCTACCGGCAGCGTCTGGGTCGCCTGCGTCGTCACGAACAGGGACGCGGTGAATTCGCTGAACGACATGATGGCGGCGAACAGCCAGCCGCCGAACAGCCCCGGCGCCAGCAGCGGCACGGTCACCGTAAGCAGCACCTTCAGCGGCGAGGCGCCCAGGCTGGCCGCGGCCTGTTCCAGGCGTTCGTCGATGTTCTCCATCGACACGTAGACGCTGCGCATGACGAAGGGCAGCACCAGCATCACGTGGCACAGGATCACCAGGCCGTAGCCCCGGTCCATGTCCAGCTGGGCAACCAGGATCAACAGGCCCAGCCCCAGCGTGAAGTGCGGGATCACCAGCGGCGACAGGAGAACCGCCTGCAACAGGTCCTTGCCTGGAAAGCCCATGCGCTTGACGGCAATGGCCAGCGCGGTGCCGATGACCAGCGCCAGGGACGAGGCCCACCCCACCACCACCAGGCTGGCGCGAAAGCCCTGCTGGAAGTCCGGATAGGTGAACACCCGCTGGAACCAGCGCAACGACCACTGCTCGGGCGGAAAGCTGAGCAAGGCCTTGTCGTTGAACGAGGCCAGCGTCACGACGACGACGGGCAGCAGGACGAAGGCCAGCAGCGCGGCGACCAGCAGCGGCGCGCCCAGGCGCAGGGACAGGGGAAGTCTGTGGGCCATGTCAGTGGGCTCCCAGGGCTTTGAGGCGGCGGGTGGCGCGGCCCAGCAAGACCAGCGCCAGGACCGTCAAGGCCAGGCCGGAGATGCTCAGGCTGGCGGCCAGCGGAAAGTTCATCGACGAGAATCCCAGCTGATAGACCAGGGTGGAGACGGTGGGCACGCGGCCGCCGCCGATCATCTGCGGGGTGGCGAAGGCGCTGAACGTCCAGGCGAAGGCGGTCGTGATGCTGGCGATGATGCCGGGCATGGACAGCGGCAGCGTCACCGTCAGGAAGGTGCGCACGGGTCCGGCGCCCAGGCTCTGGGCGGCTTTTTCGTAGTCGCGGTCGATGTGGGAAATGGCGGTGGCCAGCATCAGCACCACCACGGGAATGGTCACGTGCACCAGGGCGATCAGGACGCCCAGGTGGGTGAACATCAGGCCCAGCGGCTGCTCGATCAGGCCCAGCTTGCGCAGCACCGTATTGATGAAGCCGTTGTTGCCCAGCACGATGATCCACGAATAGGTGCGCACGATCTCGCCCAGGAACAGCGGCGTGATCGAGATGATGAGGATGGACGATTTCAGCAGGCGGTTGCGCACGCGCACCAGGGCGTAGGCCAGCGGGTAGGCCGCCAGCAGCGAGAACACGGTGGTCTCGATACTGAGCAGCAGCGTGTTGGCGAAGGCCGTCAGGTAGACCGGCCCGCTCAGGCCCGAGAAGTTCTCCAGCGTCAGTCCGCCCACCGCCATCGAACCGGGGATGAAGGTGCGCACGCTGAACTGCAGCACCGCGGCCATGGCCACGACGATGCACAGGGCAATGAAGCCCGCGGGCGAAATCAGCCATCCCCTCAGGCCGGAGCGGGTAGTCATGGCGGGCCCGGCCATCAGTTCATCAGGTTTTCGGTGAACCACTTGCGCCAGGTGGCCGTCTTTTCGGCGCGCAGCTTGTCATCGATGACGATGGCCTGTTTGTCCCACTGTTCCTGGGTGGTGAAGACGCCGGGCAAGGCGGCGTCTTCGGCCGAGACCTGGGCGTTGGTGACGACCGGGCTGGCTTTCTTGTAGGCGACGATCTTGGACTGCACCTCGGGCGAGAGCGCGATGTTCATGAATTTGTAGGCCAGGTCGGTCTTGGCGCTGCCTTTCATGATGCCCATGGTATCGATGCCGAGCACCGCGCCTTCCTTGGGCATCGCGACCTTGATCGGCACGCCCTGGCCGATCATGTAGTAGGCGTTCATCGACAGCAGGATTTCCACGGGCGTTTCACCGGTCGAGATCAACTGCTGGCTGTTGGCGTCGTTGGTGTAGAACGCCTTGAAATTGGGCTTCAGGGCCTTGAGCTTGTCCGTCCCTTTTTCCCAGGTGGCGGCATCGCCGCCCGACAGCAGGGCCGCCACGGTGATGATGTGGCTGGGGTCGAAGTCCGGCGCCGACAGCTTGGCCTTGAGCGCCGGGTTCCACAGGTCGTTCCAGCTGCTGAACGTGATGTCTTTCGGCACCAGGTCGGGGCGGTAGCCGATGGTGTAGACGTAGGCCCAGCTGCCCACGTGGTAGGGGCTGACCTTGGCGCGAGCCACCAGGTTGGCGTAGTTGGGCACCTTGGCGGTGTCGAGCTTTTCGAACAGGCCGCCGTCGACGTACAGCCAGCCGATGTGCGAGGTGGTGAACGTGATGTCGCTTTCGGGCGTCTTGGCCAGCTTGGCCTTGTTCAGCCGGTCGATGGTGCCGCCGGTGACGTATTTGACCGGCACGCCCGTCTGCCGGGTGAATTCCTTGCCGATGTTCTCGTCGATCAGGTCGCGGAAACTGCCGCCCCAGGTGCTGACCACGAGCGCATCTTCGGCCCAGGCCACGTTGGCCATCAGCACGGTGGAAAAAAGACCGGCTACGGTAAGTTGTCGAAGCATTGCAAACCCCTTGAGTGTTTTGTATCCGCCGAACGCCGCCGACTGGAGCCCAGATGATGGAAGAGGGGGGCGGCGCGGGCCAAGTCGCCTTTTCCTTAGGCCTGGCTCGCAATTCCTGAGGCGCCGCGTAAACCCGCGAGGCGGGTGGCCGGGTCGGAATTTCCGAGACCGCCCCCCGGAAAAAACAAATAGGCGGCGCGCGCCGCCCGATCCGAAGATGGAGTCCCGGCCCGCCTCGCGGGTTTGCCATCACGCGGCGCCGCCCGTCGGCCCCTTCTGCAGAAGAGTCATGAAACACAAGCGCATCCGCCCCTTCAACACCAAAGTCACGTACCCGGAACAGAACCTGGACAACGACCTGTGCCAGGCCGTGGTCGCCCGGGGCAGCACGGTCTTCCTGCGCGGCCAGATCGGCCAGAACCTGGATACCTCTGAAAGCGTCTGCATCGGCGACGCCGCGGGCCAGGCCGAACAGGCCATGGCCAACATCGCCATGCTGCTCAAGGAAGCGGGCGGCGACGTGCAGGACATCTGCAAGATCACCATCTACCTGGTCGACCCGCGCTACCGCGAGGCGGTCTACCGGGTGGTGGGCCGCTGGCTCAAGGGCGTGTTTCCGGTGTCGACCGGCATCGTGGTCTCGGCGCTGGCCCGGCCCGAATGGCTGGTCGAGATCGACGCCACCGCCGTCATTGCCGACTGACTTTCACGAGGCCTGCCATGACCTTCTCGATCATTGCCCGTTGTCCGGCGACCGGCCAGTTCGGCGCCGCCGTGTCGTCGTCCTCGCCCGCGGTGGCGGCGCGCTGCGTGCGCGTTCGCGCCGGCGTGGGGGCGACGGTCAGCCAGAACATCACCGACCCCGCGCTGGGGCCCCTGGCTCTGGATGCGATGGCAGCCGGGCACACGCCGGCCCAGGCGCTGGCGGCCCTGCGGCAACGGCCGTTCATCGACTACCGGCAATTGATGGCCATCGATGCCGTCCATCCGCCCGCCGTTTTCACGGGCGCCAGTGCGTTGGGCACGCTGGCCAGCGCGGCGGGCGAGCACGCCGCCTGCGCCGGCAACATGCTGGCCTCGCAAGCCGTGCCGGCCGCGATGCTGGCGGCATTCGAGCGCGCCGAGGGGCCGCTGGCCGAACGGCTGATGCTGGCCTTGCTGGCGGGCGAGGCGGCCGGCGGCGAAGCCGGGCCCGTGCATTCGGCCGGGTTGCTGGTGTGCCAGGACCTGGATTGGCCGATGGTCGACCTGCGGATGGACTGGGTCGAAGACGGCCCGGTGCAGGCGCTGTATGCGGCCTGGGGCATCTACGCACCGCAGATCGACGCCTATCTGGCCCGCGCCCGGGACCCCCGCGAGGCGCCCAGCTTCGGCGTGCCGGGCGATCTGTGAGCGCCGCCATGGACGTTCCCTGAGGAAAGCCTTGCCCGGCGTTGCGCGGCAAGGGGATACTTTGCCAGACCCTTGCCCGCGCCGGCCGGCCTTACGACCCCGTTTCCTCAAGTTGGACCATGCTCAATCGCATTTCCCTGCGCCAGATGGAATATTTCGTGGCGACCGCCAAGCACGGCAGCATTGCCGCGGCGTCCGCCCAGATCCATATCTCGCCGCCGTCGATCTCGGCCGCCATCGCCCACATCGAGACCGAGCTGGGCGTGCAGCTGTTCGTGCGCCATCCGTCCAAGGGACTGGCCCTGACGCCGCTGGGCCAGCAAGTCATGCAGGAATGCGAAGACCTGCTCGAACGCGCCTCGAAACTGTACGAGATCGCGTCCGATTCCCACGACACCATCCAGGGCGTGCTGCGCGTGGGGTGCTTCCAGCCGTTGGCCGCCATGATCGCGCCCGAGGTCATCTTCGGGTTTTCGCGGGCGTTCGAGAAGGTCGAGCTGCACATGGCCGAAGGCGACCAGCAGGAACTCATCAACCGCCTGCACCTGCTCGAGATCGACGTGGCCATCACCTACGACCTGCAACTGGGCGACGAGATCAGCTTCGAGACGCTGGCGCACATGCCGCCGCACGTGCTGGTGAGCGAGCTGCATCCGCTGGCCCAGCAGATCGCCGTCACGCTGGACGAGCTGGCGCAGCTGCCGATGGTGCTGCTGGACCTGCCGATGAGCCGCGAGTACTTCCTGTCGCTGTTCGCCAAGGCCGGCCTGCAGCCCAACATCGTGGCCCGGTCGCGTTCCGAAGACGTGGTGCGTTCGATGGTTGCCAACGGCATCGGCTACGCGCTGTTCAACGTGCGCCCCAAGTCGACCCAGTCGCTGGACGGCAAGCGGCTGGTGCGCCTGCGCCTGGCCGGCGAGCAGCGGCCGATGCTGCTGGGGCTGGCGACGTACCGGCCGATGAAGCCGTCGCGCCTGACCCAGGCCTTCATGCAGCGCTGCCGCGCCTATATTTCGGACCAGTACATTCCGGGCATGAGCGCGGCCAGTTTCTTCGACCCCTACATGTCCGGTCCCCCCGGGACCGCATCCTGAGTCCTCCATGCCCCGTTCCCTTCCTTCAGGCAGCCTGGCGCTGCTGCGCGAACTGATCGCGTTTCCGTCCGTCACCCTGACGCCCAATGCCGGCCTGATGGACCGCGTGCAGGAGGTGCTGGCGCTGGCGGGCGTCGAGTCGTGGCGCGTGCCCGATCCGCAGGATGCCAGCCGCTGCAACCTGTTTGCCAGCGTCGGCCCGCGCGACGAGGCGGGCATCTTGCTGTCGGGGCATACCGACGTGGTGCCGGTGCAGGGCCAACCCTGGACCACGCCGCCGTTCCAGGCCACCGAGCGCGACGGCCGCCTGTACGGCCGCGGCGCCGCCGACATGAAGGGGTTCGTCGCGTGCGCGGTGATGGCCCTGGTGCGTGCCGCACAGCAGCCGTTGAAGCGGCCGCTGCTGCTGGCCCTGTCGTTCGACGAGGAAATCGGCTGCGTCGGCGTGCGGCATCTGCTGCGCGCACTGCAAGACATGCAGCCGCAGCCCTTGCTGTGCGTGGTGGGCGAGCCCACGCTGATGCAGATCGGCACCGGCCACAAGGGCAAGGCCGCCTATCGCGCCCGCTGCTGCGGCCAGGCCGGGCATTCGGGGCTGGCGCCGCGTTTCGTCAACGCCATCCACACCGCGGCCGACCTGGTCGATGCGCTGCGCGACGTGCAGCGCGAATTGGCCGAGGCCGGCCCGCGCGAGCCCGGCTACGCCATTCCCTATTCGACCGTTCACGCGGGCACCATCCATGGCGGCACGGCGCTGAACATCGTGCCGGCCGATTGCGAAGTGAGCTTCGAGATCCGCAACATCGCGCAGGACGATCCCGGGCAGATCCTGGAGCGGGTGCGGGCCCGTACCCAGGCGCGGATGCGCGCCCACCATGCCTTGCCCGACGCCGCACCGCCCGAGATCGAGGCGGGCAACAGCTATCCCGGCCTGTCGGTGCCGGACGATGCGCCGGCGGTACGCCTGCTGGCCTCGATGCTGCCCGCCGGCACGGCGTGCACCAAGGTGGCCTTCGGTACCGAAGGCGGCCTGTTCGGTCAGCTGTGGACCCAGACCGCGGTGCTGGTCTGCGGCCCGGGCAGCATCGACGTGGCGCACAAGGCCGACGAATACGTCGAGCTGGCGCAGATCGATGCCTGCGACGCCATGATGGCGCAGTTGACGGCGTATCTCTGCGCCTGACGGGGCGCCTGGCGCGGCCGCGACCGCGCGATTGAAACAATTCGCCATTTTTGCGTGCCGCTTTTAAAATCGCCAGCGGCTTGGCGACCGCGGCGGCGCGCGCATTCGCGTGCACCGGGGCAGGCAACCGCACCTCGTCCAATGGGTACCCGCGGACCCACCCGCGCGACACCCCCTACGCTCGCGCGATATGAAAAAAACCTGTATCCACCGCCTGGCATTGACCACCGCCATCCTCTCGACGCTGCCGCCCTGGCCTGCGCTGGGGGCGCCGGGCGACATCACCAGCGGCGGCGGCCAGGGGGGCAAGGGCGCCGACTTCAGCAATGGCAACGGCGGGGCGGGCGGCGCCGGGGGCCTGGCGGGCGGGGGCGGTGGCGGCGGTGGCGGTCAGGGGGGCGTCATGCCGACCACGCGCGTCAATGGCGGTGACGGGGGGGCTGGCGCGACGCTGTCGACCTCGGCCACCGCCGGTCTGAATGGCGAAAACTCCGGCTCGGCGGCGGGCGGCATGGGCGGCTTTGTCCAGGGCCCGGCCCTGACTTCGGCCGGGAGCGGGGGCGGCGGCGCCGGATCCCTGGGGGGCCCGGGCGGGCGCGGGGGCGATAGCATCACGCCCTTCGGCAACGGCAATCTGAACAGCGCTCCCAACACGGTATTGTCCAGCGGCGTGTTTGGCACGACGGGCCTGAGTGGCGAAGAGAAAGGGTTCGGCGCAGGGGGCGGCGGCGGTGGCGGCGGCCAGGGGGGGCTGGTGCTGACGGCATCGGGCGCCGCGCTCGAAACGGCAGGCCAATCGATCGGCGGCGGCAGCGGTGCCGCCGGCACGCTTGCGGGCGGCGGCGGCGGGGGCGGCGGTGCCGCGCTGGTGCTGGTGGGCGGCGGCACCATCCGGAATACCGGCTCGGCCATCGTGGGCGGCTCGGGCGGTGCGGCTGACGGGGGCATTGCCGCAGGAGGGGGATCGGGAGGCGCGGGCGTCTTCCTCTTCGACGGCGGCACCCTGTTCAACAATGCGGGCATCGTCCAGGGCGGATCCGGGGGCAATTCCAGTAATGCCACGGGCGGCAGCGGCGGTGCGGGCGTACTCGCCAACCGCGGCACGATCACCAACCTGGCCACCATCGTCGGCGCCGCCGCGGGCGCGGGCAGCGATGGCGGCACGGGCGGCGACGGGGTCGTCGCCAATGGCACCGCCGTCACCAATGCGGCGGGCGCCCAGATCTCGGGCGGCCGGGGCGGGTCATCGTTCGGCACCTCGGCCCTGGCCGGCCCGGGCGGCGCCGGCGTGCGCTTCATCAATACCGGCGGGTCGCTGGTCAACGCCGGCAGCATCCAGGGCGGCAATGGCGGATCGACCTCGAACTTTCCCACGGGCAGCGGCGGCGCGGCGGTGATCGGACAGGGCGGCGTGCAGGTCACCAACCGCGGCACGCTGTCCGCCGGCCAGGACAGCTTTGGCGGACGCGCCAACGCCGTGGCGTTCAGCGGCGGCGGCAATCGCCTGACGCTCGAGGCCGGGTCCCTCATCATCGGCAACGTCGTCAGCAGCAGCGGCGGCGGCCCCTCGGGCGACGTGCTGGCGTTGGGCGGCGACACGACCGATGCCACCACCACCTTCGACGCCGGCCAACTGGGGGCCGTCGGCAGCGGCCGCGCGTACCAAGGCTTTGAAAACCTGCAAAAAACCGGCGCCAGCCTGTGGACCTTGACGGGCGGCACGAGCCAGATCACATCGTGGACCCTGTCAGGCGGCACGCTGGCGATCGGCTCGGATGCCGCGCTGGGCGGCCCGGCTGGCACCGTGACCTTCGATGGCGGCGTGCTGCGCAACACGGCGGCGGTCGTGGCCACGCGGTCGTTCGAGGTGCAAGCGGGAGGCGGCACGCTGGAGACGCAGCAGCCCCTGACGCTGCTGGGCGCGCTTGGCGGTAGCGGCGCGCTGCGCAAGACGGGCGCGGCCGCGCTGATCTTGAATGGGGTCAGCTCATATTCCGGCGCTTTCGACATCCAGGCGGGCAGGGTGGTGGTGGGCGACGCGACCCATGCGGGCGCGGTCCTGCCCGGCGCCGTGACCGTGGGCAACGGCGCCATCCTGGGCGGGCAGGGCACGGTGGGCAGCCTCGTCGTGGCGGCCGGCGGCAGGGTGGCGCCGGGCAATCCCCTGGGCACGCTGACGGTGACGGGCAACCTCACGCTGGCGCCGGGGTCGGTGTACCTGGTCGATGTCGAGTCCGGCTCGTCGGCCAGCGACCGGCTTGCCGTCGGCGGCACGGCCACCCTGGGCGGATCGGTCGTACACGTCGGGCCGGACGGCAATTTCAGCACGTCGCGCGACTACGTGATCGTCACGGCGGCGGGCGGCGTGACCGGCAGTTTCCAGAGCGTCGCGAGCCAATACGCCTTTCTGGAGCCGCAACTGCGCTATGACGCGAACGCCGTCACGCTGCGGATGCCGCTCAAGCAGGTGCCCGGCGACCCGGGGGCGGGCAATGGCGGCAATGAGGGCAACGGCGGCGAGGGCGGCTCCGGCGGCACCGGTGGCAATGGCGGCGGCACCCGGCCGATCCGCTTTGCCGACGCCGCGCAGACGCGCAACCAGCGCGCCGTTGCCAATGCCGTACAGACCCTGCCGCAAGACAATGCGGTGTACGCGCGGGTCCTGAACCTGCCGGTGGGGGCGCCCCCGGCTGCCTTCGACGCCCTGTCGGGCGAAGTGCATGCCAGCACCACCGCGCTGCTGCGCGGCATAGGTGACACCGTGGCCAGCCTGCCCGTGGACCACCTGCGAGCCAACCTGTACGCCGGTCGCCTGCCCGGCGCGCCGACCGCGCAGCGCGAGACGGGCGGCGCCACCGCGGGCGACGGCGCGGCCTTGCCGCGGTCTGCCGCGCAACCGCTATGGGCCCAGGTGTTCGGCAACTGGCGCACGCTGGGCGGCAACGGCAGTGCCGGGCGGGTGAGCGATGCCGACGGCGGCCTGTTCGTGGGAGGAGACTTTGCGGCAGGCGGCGGCTGGCGCCTGGGCGGCGCCGTCGGCTACACCGGCAGCCATGCCTCGCTGCACGACCGCGCGTCGACCACCGACGTCGACAGCTACAGCGCCACGCTTTATGGCGGCAAGGCGTTCCAGGCCGGGCCGGGGCAGATCGAATGGACGGCCGGCGCCGCCTACACCTGGCACGACATCGCCACGCGCCGCGACACCGGCGCCGCCGGGCTGAACCAGACGCTGAAGGCCGATTACCGCGGCGGCACCGCGCAGGTGTTCTCCGAGCTGGGTTTTCGCGTGCCTTTGAACGAGCGCATCGCGCTGCAGCCGTTCGCGGGCATCAACTACAGCAACCTGCGCACGCGCGGCTTCTCGGAATCGGGCGGCTCGGCCGCGCTGGACGGCGCCAGCCAGCGCAGCGCCATCACCACCACCACGCTCGGCTTGCGCGGCGAGGCGCGCTTCGACTCCGCCGGCATGCCGGGCCGCGTGCACGCCATGGCCGGCTGGCGCCACGCCTTCGGCAGCCTGGAGCCCGCCACCACGCTGGCGTTCGCCGACAGCGTGCCTTTCACGGTCGCCGGCGCACCGCTGGCGCAGGACGCGGCCGTCATCGGGCTGGGCGTCGACATGCGGCTGGCCAAGTCGACCACCGTCGGCGTGGCCTACAACGGCCAATTCGGCGGCAGCAACCGCCAGAACGCAGGCAGCCTGAACCTGGCCTGGCAGTTCTGAGCGACCCGCGGCGCTACGGCGCCGGCAATCGGGCCGTCAACACGACCCCGGTGGCGGACTCGGTCATCACCACGGCATTGCCATCGGGCGTGAGGGCGATGTTGGTGACGGTCTGGCCAGAGGGGCTGCGCAGGAAGTGCGTGACGTTGCCGCGGGCATCCAGCAGGAAGGCCCCGCCCAGGCTGGCGTGCGCGACCAGCAGGCCGCCTTGCGGCGTCAGCGCCAGTCCGTCCGGGCCGCTGCTGCCGAAGAACGTCTGGAAGGCGCCCATCTTGCTGAGGGCGCCGTCGCCCAGCAGCGGTGCGCGCCACACCTGGTTGGCGCGGGTCACGGCCACGTAGAGCGTGCGGGCCTGGGGGTCGACCGCGATGCCGTTGGGGCTGGGCGCGTTGCCGAGCAGCAGGTCGAGCCGGCCGCTGGCGCAATCGTAGCGATAGACCCGGCCGCTGGGGTCGTGCAGGCCGGTCTGCCCCTGGTCGGTGAAATACAGGCGGCCGGCGGCGTCGAACACCAGGTCGTTGACGCCCTTGAACGACTCGCTGTTGCGATGGCCAAGCAGGGTATCGATGCGGCCGCTTTGCGGCTCGCAGCGCAGGATGCCCAGGCGGTAGTCGGCAATCCAGAGGCTGCCGTCCGCGTGCCGTGCCAGCCCGTTGGGCCAGCCGCCCGTCTGCGCGACCACGTGCCAGTCACCGCCGCCGTCCAGGCAGAGGATGCGGCCGTGCGCAATATCGGTCACGTAAAGGCGGCCCTGGGGGTCGAACACGGGCCCTTCGAGAAAGCTGTCGACTACGTGGCCGGGCTTGTTGGCCTCGGCCCAGGCGCTGGCTTGGGGCAAGCGCAGTGCCTGGGGCAGGCTGGACAGCACGCTGGCCTGGATGACCACCGGCGGGGTGAAGTTCATGTTCCACATGGCGGATCACTCGGGCTTGATGCCGACGCGCTTGCCGACGTCGGCCCAGAGCGCGACCTGCTCGTTGACGTACGCGCTGAACTGCGCGGGCGACATATCGCGATGGCGCGCGCCCTGGTCGACCAGCTGCTTGCGCAGGGCGGGATCGTTCATCACCTGGCCGACCAGCGCGTTCATCTGCTGCACGATGGCGTCGGGCGTGCCTTTGGGGGCCGCCAGCCCGAACCAGTTCAGGACCTGGTACGAGGGCAGGCCGGCCTGCGCGAAGGTGGGCACCTGCGGCAGGGTTTCGAGCCGGCTTTCGCCGGTGACGGCCAGCGCGCGCACCCGCCCGCCCTGCACGGGCGCAATGGCGGTCGGAGCCGCCGTGATCAGCATGTCGATCTGCCCGGCCATGACGTCGGCCAAGGCCGCGCCCGCGCCCCGATAGGGAATATGGGTGAGCGAGATGCCGGCCTCGCTCTTGAACACTTCGGCGGCCAGGTGGGTGGAACTGGCCTGTCCGCCCGAACCGAAGTTGAGCTTGGCCGGATGCGCCTTGGCGTACTGGACCAGGTCTTGCAAGGTCTTGAACGGCGACGTTTCGGGCACGATCAGCACCAGCGGCGTCTCGATGATTTCCGCGACGTGCACCAGGTCTTGACGGTGGTCCCACGGCAGCTTGGCGAACAGCAGCGGCAGCATGGTGTAGGTCGTGTCGGTGACCAGGAAGGCGCTGCCGTCGGCCGGCGAGCGCGTCACGTCCAGGGTGCCGATCGTGCCCGAGGCCCCGGTCTTGTTTTCGACGATGAACGTCTTGCCGGTCAGTTCCGACAAGCGCTGCGCCACCTGGCGTCCGGCGTAATCGGTGGTGCCGCCCGGTGAATAGGGCACCACCAGGCGCACGGGCTTGGCCGGCCAGTCAGCCGCCGCGGCGCACAGGGGCGTCAGGACGCTGGCGGCCAGCGCCAGGCTGGCGCACAGGCGGGCAGCCCGCCCGCGCGGGTTGCAGGGTATTGCATGCATGAGAATGTCTCCGTTTTTTTGTCGGGGCGGCTCAGGTGGCCGTCTGGATGCCCGCTTCGCGAATCAGCCGGGCCCACTTCTGTTGTTCTTCCTGGATGTAGCGCCGGGCCGCGTCGGGCGTGCCGCCCAGGGCGGTGCTGCCTTCGGCCGTGAACATCGCCACGGTGGCCGGATCCGCCAGCACGTTCACGAGCGTGGCGTTGAGACGGTCGATGATGTCCGCGGGGGTGCCGGCGGGCGCCACCACCGCCTTCCAGTCCACGGCGGCAAAGCCGTCATAGCCGGACTCGGCCACGGTCGGCACGTCGGGCAGGATCGGCACGCGGGCCGGCGCGGTGACGGCCAGGGGGCGCAACAATTTGCCCTTGAGCATTTCCTGCGCGGCCTGGGGCGTGGCGAACATGTAGTCCGTATTGCCGCCGAGCAGGTCGTTCAGGGCCGGCGCCGCGCCCCGGTACGGCACATTCAGCACCTGGAAGCCGGCCTGGTAAGCCAGCAATTCGCCGGCCAGGTGGCCCACCGTGCCCGAGCCGGCCAGCGCCTGCTTGAGCGCGCCGGGCGCCGCCTTGCCCTCTCGCACCAGGTCCGCGAGGGTCTTCCAGCGGGCATCCGCCTTCACCACCAGCACCACCGGCAGCGAGGCCACCAGGATCACCGGCGCGAAGTCCTTGGCGGGGTCGAAGGGCACGTTGGGCATCAAGGCGGGGTTGATGGCCAGGTTGGCGGTCTGGCCCAAGGCCAGCGTCAGGCCGTCGGGCTTGGACTTGGCCACCAGGTCCAGGCCGATGTTGCCGCTGGCGCCGGGGCGGTTCTCGACCACGACGGACCAGCCCGTCGCGCCGGTGGTCTTGGCGGCGATGGCGCGCGCCACCGTATCGGTGCCGCCGCCAGGCGTGTAGGGAACGATGAAGCGCACCGGGCGGCCGTTGGGGTAGGCGCCGGCGGCGCGCAGCGGCAGCGCCGCGGCGCACAGGGCGGCGCCGACGAAGGCGCGGCGGGTAAGCGTAAACATGGGGTCAGTCTCCTTGGGCTATTTGACGGGCCTTGAGGGCCTCTATCTCTTGTTCGCTGTAGCCGACGCTGGCCAGCAGCGCGTCGGTGTGTTGGCCGGCGGCGGGCGGTTGCAGCCGGATGCCGGGTTGCATGCCGTCGAGCGTGAAGGGCGCCAGCGGCACCTTCGACATGCGGCCGTCGCCCAGCGCGATCGGCGCCAGGCCACCGGTGCAGGCCAGGTGGGGGTCATCGAAGAGGTCTTCCGGCCGCGTGATCGGCGCATACGGCAGGCCCTCGCGCTCGAACACGGCGGCCAGCGCCGCCGCCGGGTATTGGGCCATGCGGCTGCGCAGGATCGGCATGAGCCACTCGCGTGCCTGCACCCGGTCGTTGTTCGACTGCAGGCGCGGATCGCCGCGCAGGTCCGCCAGCTGCAGCGCATCGCAAAAGAGGGCCCATTGCTTGTCGCTCACGACCGCCAGGAAGATCTGTTCGCCGTCCTTCACCGTGAAGACGTCGTACACGGCCCAGGCCGAGATGCGGCTGGGCATGGGGGCGGGCGGACGGCCCGTCATGGCGTACTGCATCATGTGCTGGCCGACCAGGAAGACGTTGTTCTCGAACAGCGACGCCTGGACCTCGCCGCCCATGCCGGTGCTGTCGCGCCGGGCCAGGGCGGCCATCGCGCCGATCGCGCCGAACATGCCGCCCATGATGTCGTTGACGCTGGAGCCGGCACGCAGGGGGTCGCCGCTGCGCCCGGTCATGTAGGCCAGGCCGCCCATCATCTGCACCACCTCGTCCAGCGCCGTACGCTGTTCGTACGGCCCCGGCAGGAACCCTTTGTGGCTGATGTAGATGAGGCGCGGATGGGCCTCGCGCAGCGAGGCGTAGTCCAGGCCGAGCCGGGCCATGACGCCCGGCTTGAAGTTCTCGCTGACGACGTCGGCCGAGGCGATCAGGCGCCGGGCCGCTTCACGGCCGTCGGCCTGCTTCAGGTCAAGGACGATGCTCTTCTTGTTGCGGTTGAACATGGGGAAAAAGCCCGCGCCGGAGCCGAGCAGCCGCCGGGTGCTGTCGCCGCCGGGCGGTTCGACCTTGATCACTTCGGCGCCCAGGTCGCCCAGGATCATGCCGCAGGTGGGTCCCATGACCATGTGTGTGAATTCGACGACGCGCACGCCTTCATACGGCAGGCGGGACGGGGGGGTGCCAGTCATGTGTGTCCTGATTCAGTGGGAGGGCGCAAAGCCCTTGGGCAGGCCCGCGTCCGGGGTCATGCCGTAGAGCGGTTCGCCCGGCAGGCCGGCCGCCAGCGGGGCGCGCGCGGCAAACAGGGCGGCCAGGTCGATGCCGGTGGCGACGGCCATGGCCTCGAACATGAAGACCAGGTCTTCGGTGACCACGTTGCCCGACGCGCCGGGCGCGTAGGGGCAGCCGCCCAGGCCGCCCAGTGAACTGTCGAAGGTGCGCACGCCTTCGTCATAGGCGGCCAGGCAATTGGCCAGCCCCAGGCCGCGCGTGTTGTGCAGGTGGGCCGCGCCGGCGTGCTCGCCGAGTTCCTGCCGCAGGCGGCGAAACCGCCGTCGCACCTGCGCCGGATTGGCATAGCCGACCGTGTCCGACAGACCGGATTCGTCGGCGCCGGCGGCAATGCATTGCACCGCCAGCCGGATCACGTCGTCTTCGGCCACCTCGCCCTGCAAGGTGCAGCCGAAGGCGGTGGAAATGCCGGCCTCCAGCTTCACGCCGGGCGCGATGTCGTCGCGCAGCCGGGCGATGGCGCGGACTTCTTCCACCATGTCTTCGGGCGTCTTGCGCACGTTCGCCAGCGAATGGGCCCGGCTGGCGGACACGGGCAGGGTGAGTTTGTGCACGCCGGCAGCCAGCGCCGCCTGCGCGCCGCGCAGATTGGGCACCAGCGCCATGACGGTAAGCCCGGGATGGGTCAGGGCATGACGCACGACCTCGGCGGCATCGGCCATCTGCGGCAGCAGCCGTGCCGGCACGAATGACGCCACTTCGATTTCACGGAGGCCGGCGGCCACCAGCGCGTCGATCCAGCGGCACTTTGCCTCGGTCGGCATGGTGGCCTTGACGGATTGCAGGCCGTCGCGCGGACCGACTTCGCTGATCAGGACGGAAGGCGGAGGGGGCATTCAAGTCTCCTGGAAAAGGATTGTTTATTCTATCTAATAGAATCTTATTCTTTAAGATGAAATGATGTCGCAAGGCGAAGCGGCCTGTCAAGCGGCGACTACAATGCAACGTTCTAAAAGATGGAATGCAGGAGCCCCTATGCCGCGTAAAGCCGCGACCGAATCCATGGCCGACCGCGATGCCGCCGAGGGCGGTGTCGCCGCGGTGGACCGGGCGTTGAGCCTGATGTCCGTGTTCGGCGAGGGCGATTCGGCGCTGTCGCTGGTGGAATTGGCCGAACGCACCCAGCTGTACAAGAGCACCGTGCTGCGCCTGCTGGCGTCCCTGGTGCATGCGGGCTGGGTGCAGCGGCTGGACGATGGCCGCTATGCGCTGGGGCCCGAAGTGGCGCGGCTGCACGGGCTTTACGCCGCGTCCTTTTCGCTCGAACGCATCGTCATGCCGGTGCTGCGCGACCTGGTCGCGGCCACGGGCGAAAGCGCCGCCTACCACGTGCGCCAGGGCGATGCGCGGCTGTGCCTGTACCGCGTGGATTCGCCGCACCCCGTGCGCGACCACATTCGCGCGGGTGACTTGCTGCCGCTGGACCGGGGCACCGGCGGGCGGGTGCTCACGGCGTTCGACCTGGTGCTGGGGTTCGCGCCCGGGGCGGACCAGGCCTTGTACGCCCGCATCCGCGCTGACGGCTATGTCGTGGCCGTGGGCGACCGCCTGGCGGAAGTGGCGGGCATTTCCGCGCCGGTGTTCCTGGCGGACGGCAGCATCGCCGCGGCGGTGACGCTCACCGCGCCGGCCCATCGGCACCGGCATGCGCATCTGGATGCGGTCTTGCTGGCCGCAAGGCAGCTCAGCGGCAAGGTCGGTTAGCGGCGGCTGGCACGGCATCTGCCTGGCCGCCGGCAGGTTCAGCCCTGGCGCGCCGGGTCCAGTCCCCCCTTTTTTCATTTTCATCGACGACCGCCCCCCCCCTCGCGCACGGGGCAGGGGGGGACGTGTTCGCGCGCGCCGGGATCGCCTTTGCGCGCTGACGCGTCGTGCTCCGGCCGGCGGCCATCGCCGCGATGCCGGCGGCCGCGCCCCTCGTCCCGTTTGGCAGCGAAATCCGGGTATTTTTGCTCAGCGCTTGCTTATTGTATAAATTAATACGTATGATGTATGATATAAAACAAAAATAAGGAATTACTAGCGATAATGTTCTATTATCGAGAGTAATTATTGGGGCTCACTTATTCGGGCTCACTTATTCGGACTCACTACCAGGAATCACGCCATGGCCACGGGAATCACGCAGTCGGATGTTTGGGCCGCCGCAGACGCCTTGCTGCTCGAGGGCGCCCGGCCCACCATCGAGCGGGTGCGTCTGAAAATCGGCCGCGGCTCGCCCAATACGGTCAGTCCACACCTGGAAAGCTGGTTCGCCGGGCTGGGCGCGCGCATCCAGGACCCGGGCGCCTTCGCCGCGCCGGCCGCCATTCCCGACCCCATCGCCCAGGCCGCCACCCATTTCTGGGAAGCCGCCCTGGCCGCGGCTCGCGCCGAACAGGCCGACGCCACGCGCCAGCGCTGGGCCGAACTGCAAGAAGAGGGCGTGCGGCTGGATGCGCTGGCCGAACGGCTGGCGCAGCGCGAGGCCCAGCTGCAGGCCCGCGAACGTGACCTGGAAGAAAGCCTGAAAGTCGCCACCGGCCAATTGGCCGCCACCGAAGAACGCCTGCGCACGGCCGAGGCCCAGTTGCGCGAACGCGATCAGGCGCTGGTCGCCGGGCAGCGCCACCTGGCCGATGCGCGCGCCGCGCTGCACGCCCAGGCCGCCGACGCCGAGCGCGCCCGCAGCGAACAGGCCGAGGCCCTGGCCGCGGCCCACGACCGCCATGCCGCGCACGAACGGCGCTGGATGACCGAACTGGACGCCGAGCGCGGCGCGGTCAAGCGCTTGCAGGCGCGGCTGGATGAAACCCTGGCGCTGAACCAGCAGCAGGCGGAGCAGGCGCGCCAGGCCCTGGCACAGGCTACGGAACGCCTGCGCAGCGCCGAGAACAATGCCGCCGAACAACTGCGCACGGTCCAGGCCGAGGCCCAGGCCCGCCGTGCCGATGCCCTGGCCGACCTGGCCCGGCGCCAGGCCGAAGCCGCCGCCGCCCAGGAGGCCTTGCAGGCCTCGCGGCAACGCGAGCAGGACCTGGCCGACCGCGTGGCCGCGGCCGACGCGCAAGGCGCCGAACTGCTGGCGCAATTGAAGGCGCGGGATGCGCAACTGCTGGAATTGACCCGTCACTTGATGGCCGCGCAGGCCGGGTCGGATTCCGCCACGGGCAAGCAGGACGGGCCCGCGTGATGGCCAGGGCGGGCGGATGACGCGAGCGCTGCCGGGCGCCGGCCCGGTAGTCGGGCCCGCCCCCAGCCATGCCGTTGCCGCCTAGCGGCCGGGATACACCCCCTGGAACGGCGTATTGTCCGGCTCGCCAAAATTGTCGGCGTGATAGTTGGCGGGATCCGCCCGCATGCTGGATTTCGGGCTGCTGCTGCCGCCCGGCGTCATGGTGCAGCCGGCAAGCAGGAAGGCCAGCACGATGCCGGCGGTGGTCACGAGTTTCATCACAAACCTCCACAAAGAAGCTTGCCGGAATAGCGGTCCGGGTTGGCCGGCGCCGCCTGCATCCACTCCGGCGTGCCACATGCGCGCCGGATGCGGGCGCGATGGTGCCTGTCCGCGCAGGCAGGCCGTCGGGCCGTCTGGCGGATGGGCGGAAACGAGTGCAAGCCCATCAACACGGCCTGTCGGGCCGCCGGCGTCGGGCATGCCAGGGCGCCCGCGGTGCGCGTCCTGGCGCCACGCCAGGGGCGTACCGCGACAAGCGATTCACAGCCTGTCTTGTCGGGAGGGGGCGCTGCGCACAGGACAAGCCCCCAGCAAGTGGTGTGCCCAGGAAGGGGGGGGGCAGAAGCGGCCGGACAGCGCCTGGGCGGGCTTGTTCGGGCCATTTTCCGCCCGGCCAGATGGCTCGGTCATCGCTATTTCGGATAAATTCGCACATGCCCAAGGTGCCTTGGGCCCATCCGCCTGGAGCACCGCTTGAACCCGATTCCCCGACCGCCCTCCGATCTGCCCCGCAACCTGCTGGTCATCGTCATTCTGCTGGCCTTGATGATCGGCAGCCTGTACGTGCTCAAGCCCTTTCTGTTCGGGCTGATCTGGGCCACCACCATCGTGGTGGCCACCTGGCCGGTGATGCGGGCGGTGCAAAGGCGCTGCGGCGGCCGCCGCTGGCTGGCCACGCTGGTCATGTTGCTGGTGCTGCTGGTGGTGATCGTGCTGCCGCTGTACCAGGCGATTTCGACGCTGGCGCTGCACGGCGGCGCCATCATGAGCGCTATCAAGAGCCTGCCGGAATACACCTTGATGGCGCCGCCGGGCTGGGTGCAAAGCGTGCCGCTGGGCGGGCCGCGCATCGCCCAGGAATGGCAGGCGCTGGCCGATGCCGGCGCAGGGGGGCTGCTGGCGCGGCTGGAACCCTACGTGACCCTGGCGGCCAGGTGGCTGCTCAGCAACGCGGCGATCGTCGGCGTGTTCGTCATGCACATGCTCATCACCATCGCCATCGCAGGCATCCTGTATTTCCAGGGCGACATGGCGGCCGACTTCGTGCAGCGCTTTGCCAACCGGCTGGCCGGCGCCCGCGGCGTGGCGGCGATCCGGCTGGCGGGCCTGTCGATCCGCGCGGTGGCGCTGGGCATCGTGGTGACCGCCGTGGTGCAGTCGGCGCTGGGCGGCCTGGGCCTGTGGATTGCGGGCGTGCCGGCCGCCGGCATCATCACGGCGCTGATGCTGATGCTGTGCCTGGCGCAGCTGGGGCCGTTCCTGCCGCTGCTGGGCGGCGTCATCTGGCTGTTCCAGAACGACATGAAGCTGGCGGCGGTGCTGCTGCTGGTCTGGGCGGCGCTGGTCGCCATGCTCGACAATCTGCTGCGCCCGATGCTGATCAAGCGCGGGGTCAACCTGTCGATGCTGCTGATCCTGGCCGGCGTGCTGGGCGGCCTGTTCGCGTTCGGCATCGTCGGCCTGTTCATCGGGCCGGTGATCCTGGCCGTGACGTCGACGCTGCTCAAGGCCTGGGTCGACGAAGTGCCGCCGCCCGATGACGGCGCCCCGGCCACGTTGAAGCATCCGACCGAGCTTTGATGCCGGCAGGGCGATCCGGCGCAGCACGCCAGGGGCAGGCCGCGCGGCCAGGGGAAAGCGCGTAACATCCTGCCCTTGGGGCAGCCGTGAATTCAGGCTTGCGTGATTTCAGGCCTGCATCAACGCCCCCCGTTTCGCCTTTTCCGCAGTGTCCAAGATGACGATTTTTCCGCTGAATTCCTCTACGCCCATTCCCGTGCTTTCCCGCCTTGCCCTCGTGACCGCCATGCACTCGGGAGGCCGGCCATGAGCGACAGCGTCCGCCTGGCCAAGCGGCTGGCCACCGAACAATCGTGCTCGCGCGGCGATGCCGAACGCTATATCGAAGGCGGCTGGGTGGCCGTGGATGGCAAGGTCGTGGAAGAACCGGGCTTTCGCGTCGGCGCCCACCAGACGGTAAGCCTGCTGCCCGGCGCCAAGCTGGAAGACATGCGGCCGGTCAGCGTGCTGGTGCACAAGCCGGCGGGCCTGTCGGCATCTGACCCGCAGGAATCCGCGCTGGACCTGATCGTGCCCGCCAACCTGATGCCGGGCGACCGTTCGGGCCAGCGCTACCTGAAGCGCATGTTCAACGGCCTGAAACTGGCGACGCCGCTCGAGCGGGCGGCCAGCGGGCTGGTGGTGTACACGCAGGAATACGCGGTGTCGCGCAAGCTGGTCGAAGAGGGCCGGCACGTCGAACAGGAATACCTTGCGCAGGTGCGCGGCACGCTGGACGCGGCGGGGCTTGCGCGCCTGCAACGCGGCCTGGCCTACGAAGGCCGGCCCGCCACGCCCATGAAGGTCAGCTGGCAGAACGAAACCCACCTGCGCTTTGCGCTGAAGACGCCGGCGCTGGGCTTCATCGAATACGTGTGCGACACCGCCGGGCTGCAATTGCTGGCGCTGCGCCGCCTGCGCATCGGGCGCCTGCCGATGGCGGGGCTGGCGGTGGGGCAGTGGCGTTATCGGTTGGAATACGAGCGCTTCTAGGCGCTTTGCCGCCCCCGAAAGACTTCAAGTGAATTCTCGGATAACCTCAAGTGAATTCTCGAATGACTTCGTGTGGTTTCTCGAATAGCTTCAAGTGAATTCTGGAATAATTTCACTTTTTGCATGAAGTCTATCCAATAAGTATTTGAAAAATAATAAAACACAAAGGACGCTGCATGCCAAGCTCGCCCGGCCGTTCGTCGCCCGCTTTCAACCCGTACCGCCGCAGCGTGCTGCGGGCGGTGGGGGCCATGGGCCTGTCGAGCCTGGCGCTGGCGGGCTGCGCCACCCGTTCACCGGGCCGCGGCGAAGGCGAGCAGACCGCGCCCGGCGACTTGTCGGCCAGCCAGACGGGCCAACCCCTGTCCAACGCCGCCCCCCGGCGCGACGCCCCGGTACCGGCCTTGCGGCCCGGCGGCCGCGTGGCCATCGTGGCGCCCGCGTCGGCCGCCGATGGCGCGGCGTTCGAAGCAGCCGACTGGTTGCAGGCCCGGGGTTTCGAAGCCCAGATCATGCCCGCCGCGCTGACCCGCAGCGACGCGCCGTTCGAGTACCTGGCCGGCGACGACGCCGCCCGGCTCAATGACCTGCACGCGGCGTTTGCCGACCCGGCGATTGGCGCGGTGTGGTGCCTGCAAGGTGGTTTCGGCTCGTGGCGCATTGCCGACAAGCTGGATTTCGGCCTGCTGCGCAAGCACCCCAAGCCCTTCATCGGCTATAGCGACATCACCGCGCTGCACCTGGCCATCCAGAAACAGGCCGGCTTCGTGACCTTTCACGGGCCGTTGCTGGCGCAGGACCTGCTGGCCGGCAAGGCCGAACCCACCGCCAGCCACGTGCTGGCGATGGTGGGCGGGCAGATCGGGCAGGGCGCCTGGATCGATGCGCCGCCGGAGTCCAACCCGGTGGTGCTGGCGCCCGGCGTGGCCACGGGCCGGCTGGTGGGCGGCAACCTGGCGCTGATCGCCGCCACCATCGGCTCGCGCCACGACATCGCCACCCGCGACGCGATCCTGTTCATCGAAGACGTCAACGAGGCGCTGCCGCGCATCGACCGCTTGCTGTCGCAATTACGCGCCGCCGGTAAATTCGACCGCATCAAGGGCGTGCTGGTGGGTAATTTCACCCGCCTGGGGCTGCCTGGCGGCGACGCGGCGGGGCAGTTCCAGCTGTTTCCGCTGTTGCAGGAACAATTCCAGGCGCGCGGCATTCCCGTGCTGGCGGCCTGGCCCAGCGGCCATGGCGATCCCAACCTGACGCTGCCGCTGGGGGCGCTGGTGACGCTGGATACCCAGCGCCGCGGGCTGCGGCTGGAACAGCCGGTGGCGGTGTAGGCGCACCGGTACGGCCGGGGCAGGCGGTCCCGGTTGGGGCCGTGATGGCGCGCCGCTGCGGCACCGGCTTGGTGCCAAGCCCTTTGTCGTGGCATCATTTTCGTTCGCGCCGCGTTTGCCACGGCCGCGTTTCCCTCCCGCACGGCGCAACCTGCGCTCCCCGCCAGGCCTTGGCACGCTAGTTGCTAGCAGTAACGTCACAGACGGTCATCAAGATAAACACAAAGCCGGCAGCTGCCCAAGACAGGCAGGGCCGGCGTGATCTTGCAAAGGAGACGTTCGTGAGGCATCTCGTCAAGCACGTTACCCGTTACCGCTACGCCGCGCCGGTCAGCTACAGCATCCAGACCCTGCGGCTGACGCCCCGGCTCGATGACCATCAGCGCGCCCTGCGCTGGCACATCCAGGCGCCCGGCGACATCCAGGCCCAGGTCGACGCCTATGGCAACGTGGCGCACACCTTGATCCTGAACCGGCGCCACCATGAGGTCGAAATCCACGTCACCGGCCAGGTCGACATCGAACCGCGGGCCCGGGGCCACGTGGGCCAGGAAGACCACCGGCTGCCCGTGCACGTGTACTGCGTACCGACCGCGCTGACCCAGGGCGACGACACGGTGCGCGGCTTTTCGGGACGGGTGCTGCCCCGCGGCCTGTCCACCCCCGAAGACGCCTTGTCGCTGGCCGAGGCCATCTGCGACCGGGTGGTGTATGCCCCCGACGACGAGGCGGCGGGGGGCGAACCTTCGGGCGCTGCCCAGGTGCTGGCGTCGGGCCGGGGCGGCAGCCGCGACCAGGCCCACCTGTTCCTGGCCTGCGCCCGGGCCTGCGGCACGCCGGCGCGCTACGTCAGCGGCTATCTCTACACCCAGGAAGACCAGGCCGTGGCCCACGCCTGGGCCGACATCTGGCTGCCCGAACCGGGCTGGGTCAGCGTGGACGTGACCCATCGCCGCTTTGCCTCGGACCGGCATTGCCGCCTGGCGGTGGCGCGCGACCACGATTCCGCGTCGCCGGTGCGCTGGCTGCACGGCCAGGGCGCCGACATGTCCACGCAGATTTCGGTGACGATGCAAGCCGGCGTCTGACCGCACGCGGTTTTCCGCTATCCCTTTTTTTTGCGGCATTCAATCCGCGCCTGGTCCGGCGACCGACCCGAGCCAGGCGCGTTTCAGTATCCCGGCCCCAGGCCCGGTATCCGGAGAAGGCAGTGACGATCCACGTAGCGCTCAAGCATGTGACGCAGTACCGATATGACCGGTTGGTGGGGCTGTCTGCCCAGGTGTTGCGGCTGCGGCCGGCGGCGCACAGCCGCACGCCGATCCTGTCGTATTCGCTGAAGGTCGAACCGGAAAACCATTTCATCAACTGGCAGCAGGACCCGTTCGCCAATTACCTGGCGCGGCTGAATTTTCCCGACAAGACCCGGGAATTCAAGATCACGGTGGACCTGGTCGCCGAGATGGCGGTCTACAACCCGTTCGATTTCTTCCTGGAGCCGGGCGCCGAGGAATACCCCTTTGACTACGACGACGGGCTGGCGCGCGAACTGGCGCCGTACCGGGTGCGCGACGAGGCCACGCCGCGCTTTCTCGACTTCCTGGAACGCGTGGACGTGCGGCGCCAGCGCACGGTGGATTTCCTGGTGGGCCTGAACCGCCAGATCCACCAGGAAATCAAATACCTGATCCGCATGGAACCGGGCGTGCAGACGCCCGAGGTGACGCTGACCCGCAACGCCGGCTCGTGCCGCGATTCGGCCTGGCTGCTGGTGCAGGCGCTGCGCCACCTGGGCCTGGCGGCGCGGTTCGTGTCCGGCTACCTGATCCAGCTGAAACCCGACGTGAAGGCGCTGGACGGCCCGTCCGGCGCCGACAGCGACTTCACCGACCTGCACGCCTGGTGCGAGGTCTATCTGCCCGGCGCGGGCTGGATCGGGCTGGACCCGACCTCGGGCCTGCTGGCGGGCGAAGGCCACATTCCCCTGGCGGCCACGCCCGAGCCGGGCAGTGCGGCGCCGGTGACGGGCGCGGTGGACGAGGCCGAAGTCGAATTCACCCACACCATGGAAGTGACGCGCATCTTCGAATCGCCGCGCGTCACCCAGCCCTATACCGACGACCAGTGGCAGGCGATACGCGACCTGGGCCTGCGCATCGACGACCGGCTGGACCAGATGGACGTGCGCCTGACCATGGGCGGCGAGCCGACCTTTGTGTCGGTAGAGGACCGCGACGGCGCCGAATGGAACACGGCGGCGCTGGGGCCGACCAAGCGCGGCTATGCGGTGGCGCTGCTGAACCGCCTGCGCGAGCGCTACGGCGCCAACGGCTTCCTGCATTTCGGCCAGGGCAAGTGGTATCCCGGCGAGCAGCTGCCGCGCTGGGCGCTGTCGATCTACTGGCGCGAAGACGGCCAGGCCTGCTGGCAGGACCCGGACCTGTTCGCCGACGAACGCGAACGCAGCCGCTACGGCGTGGCCGATGCGCGCCGCTTCATGGGCGCCCTGTGCGCACGGCTGGGCCTGGGCGATGAATACATCGTGCCCGGCTACGAGGATGTCTTCTATTACCTGTGGCGCGAGCGGCGCCTGCCGGTCAACGTCGACCCGTTCGATGCGCGGCTGGACGACGAGATGGAACGCGCGCGCTTGCGCCGCGTGTTCGAGGCCAAACTGGACAGCGTGACGGGCTACGCGCTGCCGGTGCGGCGCGGCGACGGGCCGGACCTGAACGGGCCGGCCTGGGTGTCCGGCCCCTGGTTCCTGCGCGATGAACGCATGTACCTGTTCCCGGGCGATTCGCCCATGGGCTACCGGCTGCCGCTGGATTCGCTGCCCTGGGTGGCCGAGGCCGACGCGCCGGTGCTGCTGGAGCGCGATCCGTTCGAGGCGCGGCGCGCGCTGCCGGCCGCGGCGCCGCTGCGGATGCAGCCGTGGACGGGGGGGATGGCGGCGGGCAGGGACGCGGGCCAGGGCAACGGTCCGCGCGGGAACGGACAGGCGGGCGCGGGCCAGGCAGGTTATGCCGGCCTGGCCGCGGGCACTGACCCGAACGGCAACGCCGGCCGCAGCCCCGACAAGTTCGAGTCGGCCGCCTGGGTCACCCGCACGGCGCTGTGTGTCGAGGCCCGCGACGGGGTGCTGTGCGTCTTCATGCCGCCCCTGCAACGCCTGGAGGACTATCTGGAACTGGTGACGCAGGTCGAAGCCACCGCCGGCGACCTGGCGGTGAAGATCGTGATGGAAGGCTATCCGCCGCCGCGCGATCCGCGCCTGAAGGTGCTGCAGGTCACGCCGGACCCGGGGGTGATCGAGGTCAACATCCACCCGGCGTCGAACTGGTCGGAACTGGTGGACCACACCGAATTCCTTTACCAGGCCGCGTTCGAGACCCGCCTGTCGACCGAAAAATTCATGGCCGACGGCCGCCATACCGGCACCGGGGGCGGCAACCATTTCGTGCTGGGCGGCAAGACGCCGGCCGACAGCCCGTTCCTGCGCCGGCCCGACGTGCTGGCCAGCCTGCTGGCGTACTGGGTCAACCATCCGTCCTTGTCGTACCTGTTTTCGGGGCTTTTCATCGGTCCGACCAGCCAGGCGCCGCGCATCGACGAGGCCCGCAACGACCAGGTGTACGAGCTGGAACTGGCCTTCCAGGAAATCCACAAGCGCTGCCGCGAGCAGGGTGCCCAGGTACCGCCCTGGATGGTGGACCGGGCGCTGCGCAACATCCTGGTGGACGTGACGGGCAACACCCACCGATCCGAATTCTGCATCGACAAGCTCTATTCGCCCGACGGCCCCACGGGGCGGCTGGGCCTGTTGGAACTGCGCGCCTTCGAAATGCCGCCGCACGCCCGCATGAGCCTGGCGCAGCAGCTGTTGCTGCGCGGGCTGGTGGCGCATTTCTGGAAAACGCCCTATACCGCCGGACTGACGCGCTGGGGCACCGAACTGCACGACCGCTTCCTGCTGCCCGCCTTCGTGAAGATGGATTTCGAGGACGTGATGGCCGACCTGAACGAGGCCGGCTACGCGTTCGACGCGGCCTGGTTCGCGCCGCATTTCGAGTTCCGCTTCCCGCTGTTCGGCGACGTGGTCGCGCGCGGCATTCGCCTGGAACTGCGCGGCGCGCTGGAACCCTGGCATGTGATGGGCGAGGAAAGTTCGTCGGCCGGCGCGGTGCGCTATGTGGATTCGTCGCTGGAACGGCTGGAAGTCCGGGTGACCGGCCTGAACGGCAGCCGCCACGTGGTCACCGTCAATGGCCGCACGCTGCCGCTGCAGCCCACCGGCACGGTGGGCGAGTACGTGGCCGGGGTGCGCTACAAGGCCTGGTCGCCGCCGTCGGCGCTGCATCCGACCATCCGCGTGCATGCGCCGCTGACCTTCGACATCGTCGACACCTGGAACCAGCGTTCGCTGGGCGGCTGCCGCTACCACGTGGCGCATCCGGGCGGGCTGAACCCCGAGAGCTTCCCGGTCAATGCCTACGAAGCCGAAAGCCGCCGGCTGGCCCGTTTCGAAAGAATCGGCCATACGGCGGGCCGGCTGGACCCGGCGCCGGCTCGGCCCAGCCGGGAATTTCCGTTCTCGCTGGATTTGAGGCACGATTGACGCCTCTGGTCATTCGATTTCGACGCGTCGTCACCCTTTATGCCGCAATTTCTCTTCCAGACGGACCCGTCCCAGGACGTGGTCTCGCTGGCGGTCCACGCCGCCCTGGCCGCCCGGCCGGGGCACTATGACGAACTGCGTGCGCCCCCCGACGCGTCGGGGGCGACCCAGCTGCGCGAGCCCTGGCCCCGGTTCTTCGAACTGCTGGGCACCGACGGCTTTGCCGACCTGGACCGCCGCGCCGACGGCGTGGCCCGGCAGATCCGCGAAAACGGCATCACCTACAACATCTACGCCGATGCCAACGGCCCGACCCGGCCCTGGTCGCTGGACCTGTTGCCGTTCATCATCGACGACCAGGACTGGGCCACGATCGAGCAGGGCCTCTCCCAGCGCGCCGCGCTGTTGAACCGGGTGCTGGCCGACGTCTACGGCACGCAGGAACTGCTGCGCGAAAGGCTGCTGCCCCCCGCCCTGGTGCAGGGCCACCCGGGCTACCTGCGGCCGCTGCGCGGTTACCTGCCGCCGGGCGGCACCTACCTGCACATCGCCGCGTTCGACCTGGCGCGGGCCAGCGACGGCGGCTGGCGGGTGGTGTCGCAGCGCACCCAGGCGCCGTCGGGGCTGGGCTATCTGCTGGAAAACCGCCTGACCGTGTCCGGCCTGTTTCCCGAGGCCTTCAAGGAACTGCGGGTGCAGCACCTGGCCAGCAGCTACCGCCGGCTGATGGACATGCTGTACCGCCTGAGCCCGGCGGCGGCCCCGGGCACTGCCCGCATCGTGCTGCTCACGCCCGGCCCCTACAACGAAACCTACTTCGAGCAGACCTACCTGGCGCGCTACCTGGGCGTGACCCTGGTGGAAGGCAGCGACCTGGTGGTGCGCGACAACCTGCTGTTCCTGAAGACGCTGCACGGGCTGGAACGGGTGCACGCGGTGCTGCGGCGGCTGGACGATGATTTCTGCGACCCGCTGGAGCTGCGCTCCGATTCCACGCTGGGCGTGCCCGGACTGCTGCAGGTGATGCGGGCCGGCAATGTGCTGGTGGCCAATTCGCTGGGCACGAGCTTCCTGGAATCGCCGGCCATCAATGGCTTTCTGCCGGCCATCAGCCGCCGGCTGCTGGGGCAGGACCTGCTCTTGCCGTCGCTGCCGTCGTGGTGGTGCGGCGAGGCCGCGGCGCGCGAACAGGTGCTGGCGGATCTGCCGGGGGCGGTGGTCAAGGCCACGTACCCCGGCCACGCGCGCGGCGGCTTCGAACCGGTGATCGGCGGCGCGGTGTCGCCGGCCGAGCGCGATGCGCTGCAGGCCCGCATTGCCGAACAGCCGGACGCCTACACCATCCAGCAATACCTGCCGCTGTCGCAGGCGCCGACCTGGGCGGCGGGCCACATCGTGCCGCGCGCGGCCATGCTGCGGGTGTTTGCCATTGCCGACGGGGCAGGGGGCTGGCACGTGCTGCCGGGCGGCCTGACCCGCATCGCCAGCCGCGAACAGCAGATCGTGTCGATGCAGCGCGGCGGCAGCAGCATGGACACCTGGGTGACCACCCGCGGGGCGGTCGACACGTTTTCGATGCTGCCGGCCAAGCTGCGGCCCGAAGACCTGGTGCACAGCCACCGGCCGGTATCCAGCCGCGCGGCCGAAAACCTGTTCTGGATGGGCCGCTATACCGAGCGCGCCGAAAACGACGTGCGCCTGGCGCAGGTGACGCTGACCTGGCTGAACAGCGACGACGACAATGCCCGCGACCTGTTCGAGGCCGTCTCCACGCTCTGCCGCCGCAGCGGCCTGATGCCGCTGGCGCCGACCTTGTCGGTGCGCATGTTCGAACACACGCTGGTGGCCGAGCTGGCCGCCGACGGCGGCGGGCTGGCGCGCAACCTGGCGGCGCTGTCCTTTGCCGCGGGCCAGATCCGCGACCGCCTGTCGCCCGACCACTGGCGCCTGGTCGTCACGGCCGCCGGCTGCCTGGACGGTCTGGCGGTCGACCCGCAAGCGGCCCAGGACGAGGTGCCGGTGTCGGTGCCCGACGTGGTCGCGGCCCTGAAGCGCCTGGGCACGCACCTGTCGGCCATCACGGGGTCGCAGACCGACCGCATGACCCGTGACGACGGCTGGCGCCTGCTCACCCTGGGCCGCCAGCTGGAACGCCTGTGCGCCATGGCCAATCTGCTGAGCGCGCTGTTTCAACGCAACGCCGTGCTGGGCGACAGCGCCTTCGGCCTGTTGCTGGATCTGTTCGACAGCACCATCACCTATCGCGCCCATTACCCGGGCCGCCAGGAAATTCCCGCCTTGCTGAACCTGTTGGTGCTGGAACCGGCCAACCCGCGGTCCATCGCCTGCGTGCTGGGCGTACTGCGCAAGGAATTGGCGCGGCTGCCGGGGGCCGCCGACGGGCCCGGCGCGACGTTGGCCGACCTGTTGCCCGTGCTGGCCGAGGGCGGCGCGGCGGGCACGGCGCTTGCGGCCTTGTGCGAACGCGACGGCCAGGGCCGCTACCAGGCCCTGCTGGACCTGGCCGCGCAGCTCGATGCCGCCGCCAGCGCCTTGTCCAACGAAATCAGCCGCCGCTATTTCAGCCATGCGTCCGGCCGCGACCAGACGCTGACGGCGTAGCAGGGATGCCCGCTCTGCTGCCCAATCGCCGCCGACAGACCCCGAGACCGCCGTCATGACCCTGCCTGTTTCGCCCGACCTGCCCGACGCTTCCCAGACTCTGGGCCTCAGCCACGTCACCGCCTACCGCTACGACGCGCCGGTGGAACTGGCCCACCACCTGTGCTATTTGCGTCCGCTGCACGACGCCTGGCAACAGGTGGACGACTACACGCTGGCCATCACGCCCGCGCCGGCCGACTACGCCGAATCGCTGGATGCCTTCGGCAATCGCCGCGCGACCTTTGCGCTGTACGCGCCGCACGAGGCGCTGACGGTGTGCGCCACCAGCCAGGTCACGGTGCGCCCGCGCTTTGACGGCGTGGACCCGGCGGCCAGCGCCCCCTGGGAGGCCGCGGCCGAACGCCTGCGCTACGACGCCGGCGCCGACTACGCCCCGGAAGGCGAATTCGTGTTTCCGTCGCCCTACGTGCCGCTGCATGGCGAACTGCGCGATTACGCGCTGGTGTCGTTCACGCCGGGCCGGCCGGTCGCGCTGGCGGCCATCGACCTGATGCATCGCATCCACCACGATTTCACCTACGACCCGGCCCATACCCAGGTGTCCACCCCCATCCTGGATGCGTTTCGCCAGCGGGCCGGGGTGTGCCAGGATTTTGCCCACGTCATGATCGGCTGCCTGCGCGCCATCGGCCTGCCGGCGCGTTATGTCAGCGGCTACCTGATGTCGCAACCGCCGCCGGGCCGCGCGCGCCTGATCGGGGCCGATGCGTCGCACGCCTGGGTGTCGGTGCACTGCGCGGGCCTGGCGGCCAACGGCGGCTGGCTGGACCTGGACCCCACCAACGACCTGGTGCCAGGCGTGTCGCACGTGGTGCTGGCGCACGGCCGCGACTATGGCGACGTGACGCCGCTGCGCGGGGTGATCCGTGGCGGGGGGCATGAATTGCGGGTGCAGGTCACGGTGGCGCCGTTGGCGGAATTTCCGACCGAGCCGGCGCCGCCCTTGTTTCCGGAGGCCGACGCATGACCTATTTCTTCGATGCGCTGGGGCGCCAGCTCAATGCGCCCAAGCGCCAGCGCCTGCGGCAGCGGCATGCCCGCGCCAAGGCGTTCCAGTGCGTCTGCGGCCAGCAGATCTTCTTTGGCAATACCGAATGCCTGAACTGCCACCGGCCCTTGGGTTTCGACCCCAAGCGCGGCCACGTGCTGGCGCTGGACCCGGGCAAGACCGAAGGCGTGTGGGCCGAAGCCGGGCGGGTGCGGGGCCGGACCTTCAAGCGCTGCGGCAACTTCGCCACGCCGGCCCTGTGCAACTGGCTGCTGCCGGCCACGTCCCCCGATACGCTGTGCCTGGCGTGCAGCCTGAACCGCACGATTCCCGACCTGTCGATTCCCGAGAACGGCCCGCTGTGGTTCAAGGTCGAAGCCGCCAAGCGCCAGTTGATCGCCCAGCTGATGACGCTGGGCCTGCCGATCCGGCGCTCGCAAGAGCCGGGGGATGGCGGGCTGGCGTTCGACCTGCTGGCCCCGGGGGCGGACGGCGCGCCGCTGCTGACCGGCCACAACCAGGGCCTGATCACCATCAACATCCTGGAAGCCGACGACGCCTACCGGGTGCAGGTGCGCGAGTCCATGCGCGAACCCTACCGCACGCTGCTGGGGCATTTCCGCCACGAGATCGGTCATTTCTACTGGGACCAGCTGGTGGCCGGCGGCCCCTGGCTGGAACCCTTTCGCCAACTGTTCGGCGACGAGCGCGCCGACTACGCCCAGGCGCTGCAACGCAATTACGAGCAGGGGCCGCCCGCCGACTGGGCGCTGCATTTCATCAGCACCTACGCCTCGTGCCACCCCTGGGAAGACTGGGCCGAGACCTGGGCGCACTACCTGCACATGATGGACACGCTGGACACCGCCATCAGCTTCGGCGTCACGCGCATGGCGGTCGAGCAGGCCTACGAACCCTTTACCCGGGTGTCGCTGTACGACCAGGACGACCCCGAGGGCCAGGGGTTCCTGGACCTGGTCAATGCCTGGGTGGCGTTGACCGGCGTGCTCAACGAGCTGTCGCGCAGCATGGGGCAGCGCGATTTCTACCCCTTCGTGTTGCCGGGCGAGGTCGTGGGCAAGCTGCAATTCGTGCATCGGGTGGTCAAGGGCGCGGCGCGCTGAGGAGGCAGGCGGCGCCACGCGGACCGGTCCTGCCCAGGCGCCGGGCCGCGCTCAGCTTCGCCGCGCCGACCATTCGCCCTTGCCGGCGGCGCTGCCGCGGATGGTGGCGCCGTTCACCTCACCCGTGTAGCGCACGCCGTCCACCGAAAACGAGATCTTGCGGCCGTCCATGCGGGCGTCTGAAATCTCGCGGGCCCCCAGCTTGCCCGTCAGCATCTGGTACTGCTGTTCCAGCCGCAGCGTCTGGCCGCCCACGTCCCATTTGCCGTCGACCTTGGCCGGCACGATCCACAGCAGGGCATTGCAGTAGGTCTGGCAGGCCTCGGTGATGGTCTCTGACGCGTCCGGTTCCCAGTCGCCCATGCGGAAGGTGTTGGACACGATGCGCGTGCCCGGTTCCAGCTGCAGCAGCTTCGGGCGCAGCTTTTCGTTGATGGTCGACAAGAGGAACATGGTGATCACGTCGGCCTGCGACAGGTCGGTCTCGAACAGGTCGGCCACCTCGAAGGTGGCGCGGCTGGCCACGCCGGCCTGGGCCGCGTTGCTGCGCGACAGCTTGACCAGGTCCGGGTTGTATTCGATGCCCTTGGCGGTCAGGCCGCGCCGGGCGGCGGTGATGACGGTGCGGCCGTCGCCCGAGCCCAGGTCCATCAGGCGGTCCTGCGGGGTGACGGCGGCCATGTCCAGCATCTTGTCGACCAGGGTCTGGGGCGTGGGCACCCAGATGACGTCCTTGCCGTCCTGGCCCACGTCGGGCACATAGGCATCGGACCTGGCCTCGGGGGGGGCGGCGACCGGTTTTGCCGGGGTGACGGGTAGGGCGGCCGGCCCGGCGGCGCGGGCCTCGGCCAGCACGGCCAGGGACAAGGCCAGCGCCAGCGCGGATGCCATGACGGTCCGGCGGCGGACGGGCGATAGGAAAGCGTGGGCACGTTGCATGGTGAAGACTCCTGGGGCTAGGGAAGGGGGCTGGCCGGCTTGAGAACCCGCAGCATCGGCACGCCCGCGGCCAGCACGGCCAGGCCGATCAGCGCACCGGCGCCGGCGTAGGCCGCGCTGGAATACACCAGCCCGGCGCAGGCCAGCGCCAGCAGCGCGGGGGTCAAGGGATACAGCGGTACGCGAAACGGCCGCGGGCGGTCGGGGTCGCGCCGGCGCAGGCGCCAGACGGACGCGGCCACCAGCAGCATGAACAGCCAGAACACCGGCGCGGTGTAGGCCACCATGGCCTGCACGCTGTTCTGGCTGAAGGCGCCCACGGCCAAGAGGGCCAGCGTGATGACGCCCTGGGCCAGCAGGGCGCTGACGGGGGTTTCGTTGCGCGTGTTCCAGCCGGCCAGGGCCCGCAGGCGCGGCACGTCGCGGCCCAGCGCGTAATACACCCGCGCCCCGGTGATGATGGTGCCGTTGATGGTGCTGAGCGCGGTGGCGCAGATCACCAGGCTGAGCAGCGCCGCCGCATACGGCCCGGCGGCCAGTTGCATGACGGCCGCGCCCAGGGCGGGCGTGTCGCGCAGGCCTTGCAGGCCGAACAGTTCCAGCAACGCCAGGTTGGTCAGCAGGTACGCGCCGGTCACCACCGCGGTGCCGATCAGCAGCACCCGCGCCATGTTGCGCCCGGGGTTGCGCAGTTCGCCGCTGAGGTAGGCGGCTTCGTTCCAGCCGCCGTAGGTGAGCAGCACGAACACCATGCCCATGCCCATCAGCCCGGCGGCGTTGCCGGTCAGGGGCGCCGGCACGGGCGAGACGGGGGACTGGGTGAAGAGCGCGGCGGTCAGCACCGCGGCCAGCGCGGCCAGGGTCAGCAGGGTGAACAGCCATTGCAGGCGCTTGGAATGGCGGGTGCCGGCCACGTTCAGCGCGGTCAGCGCCACCACCGACAGGGCCGCGTGCGCGGTCGCGCCGTGGGTGCCCAGGGGCACCAGTTGCTGGGCGTAGTCGCCATAGATGAAGGCCACGACCGCGATGGCCCCGGTCTGGATCACGGTGCAGCGGGCCCAGGCGAACAGCAGGCCCACCTTCGGCCCCCAGGCGCGCGACAGGTACAGGTATTCGCCGCCCGCGCCGGGGTAGGCCGCGCCCAGCTCGGCGTAGCACAGCGCGCCCACCAGCATCACCAGCCCGCCGGCGAGCCAGAACGCCAGGTACATGACTTCGGACGAGGCATGCTGCGCCACCAGCGGCGGAAAGCCGAAGATGCCGATGCCGATCACCACGCCGACCAGCACCACGGTGGCATCCATCACCGACAGGCCCGGCGGCCCCAGGGCGTCCGCCGCCGCGCCGCCGACCCGCCCGCCGGCTGCGCGAGCGCTGGGGGGCAGGGGGCGGGAATCAGGCGGCATGGAATTCTCCGGTAGGTCGCCGACGCGCGGGCACGCAGCCGGCCGGGCAGCAATTCTGACAATAAGCTGAATAAATAGGGACCCCGGCCGGCCGAAGAAAGTTTCTACGGGATTTCCCGCAGGAGTGGCCAAGGCGGGCGGTAACGGCTAGGCTGGCGGCCATGATGATTTCGCCGCGCCCCACTCCCCCTTGCTTGCCCCCGTCGTGGCGTCCCGACGCGGGTCCTGGCGCCACGGCCAGGCGGGTTGCCGCCGTGGGTATCCTGCTGTGGGCGGCAGGGGGCAGCCTGGCGCAGGCTCAGTCCGCGGGCACGGCGTCGACCGCGCCGGCTTCAGCGCCGCCCGCGGCAGCGACCGCGCCCTACACCGACTACCAGGCCTTCTACGAATCCCTGGGCGGCAACCTGTTTCCAGGCAATGGCGCGCCCTTGGCACGGGCCTGCACCGACACCCCGCGCCGCTGCCTGTGGGTCAACGCCATGCGCGTGGCGGTGCGGCGCTACGCCGCCACCCAATGGATCGCGCCGGGCGAACTCGACATGGACCCGCCCAAGGGCACGCCGGGCATCGGTTTCGATGGGCAGTCCTTGTCGATCGGTGAGCGGCGCTGGCGACTGGCGCAGGGAACGGATTTGGCGGTGGTCGGCCCCCACCGCGTCGCGGCCGCCCCTGACGCGGGTAAAGCGGCCGCCGCTGCCCAGGCCGGGGCCCCGCAGGCCACGCGCCAGGCCATCGCCGCCATCGACCCGGAAAACCTTGCCCAGGTCGCCGTCTGGCGGCGCGCGGGAGGGGCTTGCGTGGAGATGCATTTCAATTCCAGCGGCCGGGGCGGTCGCTCTGCGCAGGTGCTGGTGGCGCAGGGGGACCGCCTGTACGCGCTGCCAAGGTTGTTCTCGGCCTGCGCGGCCGTGCGCGAAGCGCCGGGACAGCGGTTCAGCTATCCCGTCAATACCTACCTGGGGGCGGGCGGCGAGGCCGAACCCGATGGCTTGCAGGTGGACTACCTGCTGTCCGACGGCAAGACGCGCGTCGGCCGGTATCGGTTGCGTTATCTGCAACCGGATAACGTCTATCTGTTCGAGGTCGTGCCGCAGGACCGCCCGCGCTAGGTGTCCTGCCGCGCCGGCTTGATCCGCGAGGGCACGTCGTCCAGGTCGCTGCACACGGCCAGCACTTCGGCTGGCCTCTTGCTCAGCGACAGGTACACGTGGCCGATGCCGCTGTCGAAATAGGCGGATTCCAGCTTGTCCAGCACCACGCTGTCGCCGTTTTCGAACTGGATGCGCACCTTGCCCGACAGCACCAGGGCGAATTCCTGGCCGGGGTGGCGGATGTAGTCCTCGAATTCCACGACCTCGCGCGCGTCGATCAGCGCCACCATGGGCATCATCTTCTTGCCCGGGTACTCGCCCATCAGCAGGCGGTAGTGGTAGTTGTCGGTGACGTAGTCGCGCGCGTCGCGCAGCGTGTTCTTGACGAAGGTGGGCGCCTGGGCCGCCTGCGAGGCATCGCGCAGCATGAACATGCGCGTCATGTCGATGCCCAGGGCGCGGGCCAGCGCGGCGAATTTCTCGTAGCTCAGGGCGATCTGCCCCAGCTCGGCCTTGGACAGGGTCGACACCGCGATGCCGCTGGCCTGCGACAGCGCCTGCAGCGTCATTTTCCGCGCCTTGCGCTCGGCGCGCAGGCGGGCGCCCATTTCTTCCTTGCCCACGATGTCGGGCGGGGGCGTATTGCGGGGTGGGGCCATGTAGCGGTCTGGCGTCTAGGGTTGGGGTGAGAGCGGGGCCCGCAAGCCCCGCTGCGTACGCCGGATTGTAAGGGCTGGCGCGGCTCAGGCGGCGGTCCGGGCCAGCACCCGGCCGGCGTGCTGGCCGGTGAACGCCTGGTCCTGCCAGACCGCCACGCCGTTCACGTACACCGAATGGATGCCGGCGGCGCGTTCGGTGGGGCGTTCGAACGTGGCGGTGTCGGCCACCGTGGCCGCGTCGAACACCACCAGGTCGGCAAAATAGCCCGGCTGCACCTGGCCGCGCTCGGCCAGGCCGAAACGCGCGGCGGTCAGGCCCGTCATCTTCCATACGGCGGTTTCCAGCGGGAACAGGCCCAGGTCGCGCGAATAATGGCCCAGCACGCGGGGAAAGGTGCCCCACAGGCGCGGATGGGGGCGCTCGTCATGCGGCAGCCCGTCGGACCCGATCATCGTGGGGCCGAACGCCAGGATGCGCTGCACGTCGGGCTCGTCCATCATGAAATAGATGGCGCCGGCCGGTTGCAGGTCGGGCACCACGTCGAACTTGGACTTGCCGCGTTCGGCGGCCACCTCGTCCAGGTCGCGTCCGCTCAGTTCGGGAAAGGGCTTGCACCAGGTGATGACGGTGCGCCCGGCCAGCAGCACGCGGTCTTGCTTGAGCATGGTGGAGCCGGCCACGTAGGGGTAGGCATCCAGCGACACGTCCTGGCGCGCCATGGCGGCTTCGATCAGCGGCAGCGTTTCGCGCGAACGGCCGAAGTTGGGCTGCCCCATGACCTTGTGATGCGAGATCACGACCGGCACGTCCAGCTCGCGGCCGATGCGGAAGGTTTCCTCCAGGGCCGCGACGATATGCTCGCCTTCGTCCCGCATATGGGTGGCGTACAGGCCGCCGTGGGGCCGCAGCGGCCGGCAGACCTCGATGATCTCTTCGGTGGTGGCGTGGGCCGCGGGCGGGTAGAAGGTGCCGGTCGAGATACCGATGGCGCCGCTGGCCATGGCCTCTTCGGCCAGCGCCTGCAGGGCGTCGATTTCGGCGGCGGTGGCGGCCCGGTGCAGGTCCGGCATGACGGCGGCGCGCAGGGTGGAATGGCCGACCATGCAGGCCGCGTTGACCGCGGCCGGCGTGGCGCGCAGCGCGGCCAGGTAGTCGGCGAAACGCGTGAAGTGGTACGAGCCGCCTTCGTCCAGCAGGTCCAGCGGCGGGGGCGGGGTGGCATGCGTCAGCGGCGCCAGGCTGATGCCGCAGTTGCCGGTGACCACCGTGGTGACGCCCTGCGAGATCTTGGGCATCATGTGGCGGTGCTTGAGCAGGTAGTTGTCGTCGTGGGTGTGCGAGTCGATGAAACCGGGCGCCACCACCTGGCCCGAGACGTCGATGCGCTGGCGCGCGGCGGCGCCGGCCAGGTCGCCCACGCCGGCGATGCGGTCGCCGCGCAGGCCGACGTCGGCGCGCCGGCCGGGCGTGTTGCTGCCGTCGATGACGGTGCCGCCGGCAAGAATCAGGTCAAAGGGCTGGGTGTCGAGGTGTGGCATGGAAGGCTCCGGCTGAAGGGGGGCGCAATCTATACAGGGGAGGGTCGTCGACGCCAGGACCGGGCGGCGACCAGGTGGGCCGTCAGTGGGGCTGTCATGTGGGCCGTCAGGTGGGCCGTCATGCGGGCCGTCATGCGGGCCGTCCGGCAGGGGGCGGCGCGGCAAAATGGCACGCCACCTCCTGGTCGGGTCCGACCTGGCGCGGGGCGGGCGTTTCCTCGGCGCAGCGCGCCTGGGCCATCGGGCAGCGGGTGCGGAACGCGCAGCCGGACGGCGGCGCCAGCGGGCTGGGGATTTCGCCTTTCAGCACGGCCACGGGGGCGCGTTCGCCCCGGCGAGCCGACGGCACGGCGGCCAGCAGCGCCCGGGTGTACGGGTGCGCCGGCTGGTTGAACACCGCGTCGCGGCTGCCGGTTTCGACGATCTTGCCCAGGTACATCACGGCCACGCGGTGGCTGATGTGGCGCACCACGCTCAGGTCGTGCGAGATGAACACGTAGGTCAGCCCCAGGTCGCGCTGCAGGTCCATCAGCAGGTTGATCACCTGCGCCTGCACCGACACGTCCAGCGCCGACACGGGTTCGTCGCAGACGATCAGGCCGGGGTCCAGCGCCAGGGCGCGTGCGATCACGATGCGCTGGCGCTGGCCGCCCGAGAATTCATGCGGATAGCGGTCGGCAGCATCGGGCCGCAGGCTGACGCGGGCCAGCAGCTGCGCCACGCGTTCACGGATGGCGTCCCGGCCATGGCCGAAATTGCGCAGCGGCTCGCCGATGATGTCGCGCACCCGCATGCGCGGGTTCATCGACGAAAACGGGTCCTGGAAAATGAACTGCATGCGCTGGCGCATGGCGCGCAATTGGCGGCTGTTCATGCCGGCCAGGTCCGCGCCTTCGAGCAGGATGCGGCCTTCGGTGGGGTCGGTCAGGCGGATCAGGCACTTGCCGGTGGTGGACTTGCCGCAGCCGGATTCCCCCACCAGGCTGAGCGTCTGGCCGTGCGCGACCGACAGCGACACGCCATCCACGGCCCGCAGCACGCGGCCCCCTTCGACGGCGAAATGCTTTTTCAGGCCGTCGACCTGCAACAGCGGCGGGGCGGACCGGGGCCCCGCCAGGTTCGCCGCGGACGCGTCCGCCTTCGGCGCAAACGGTGCATCGTGCAGGTTCATCGCGCTTCTCCCGTCATCATCGCCACCGGTTCTTCCTGCCGCGCCCAGCACCACACCCGGTGGCGTTCCCCGGCCGCGACCTCCGGCGGCGTCTCGTCGACACAGCGCGGCAGCGCCTGCGGGCAGCGCGCCGCAAAGGCGCAGCCACGCGAGTCCGGCGTCATCACCGGCACGATGCCCGGCAATTCCGCCAGCCGCGCCGTGTGGTCCTGCCCATCGACAAAATCGGGCAGCGACCGGATCAGCGCCTGGGTGTACGGATGCGCGGCGTGGTCCAGGATGTCGTCGACCGGGCCTTCTTCGACCTTGCGTCCGGCGTACATCACGATGACGCGCTGGCACATCTGCGCCACCACGCCCAGGTCGTGCGTGATCAGCACGATGGCCGTGCCCAGCCGCGCCTGGATGTCGCGCAGCAGGTGCAGGATCTGCGCCTGGATGGTGACGTCCAGCGCCGTGGTCGGCTCGTCGGCGATCAGCACCTTGGGCTGGCAGGCCAGCGCCATCGCGATCATGGCGCGCTGGCGCATGCCGCCGGACAGCTGGTAGGGATACTCGCGCACCCGCCGGGCGGGGTCCGAAATCTGCACCAGTTCCAGCAAGGCCTCGGCCTGTTTCAAGGCCTGGCGTTTGGTCAGCTCCTGGTGCAGCATCAACGATTCGCTGATCTGCCGGCCCACGGTGAACACCGGGTTCAGCGACGTCATCGGTTCCTGGAAAATCATCGACACCTGGTTGCCGCGAATCGCCCGCATGGTTTTCTCGGGCAGGGCCAAGAGGTCGCGGCCTTCGAAGTCGACGCGGCCGCGGGCCACCCGGCCCGGGGCGCGCAGCAGCCGCATGATGGACAGCGACGTGACGCTCTTGCCGCAGCCGGATTCGCCGACCAGCCCCAGGGTTTCGCCCGGCATCAGGTCGAACGACAGGCCGTCCACCGCCACGACCGTGGTGTCGTCGCCGTCGAAACAGGTGGTCAGGTCATGCACTTTGAGTACGGGATCGGATCGCATGGCGGCTCCTAGATCTTTTTCGCCAGGCGCGGATCGAGCATGTCGCGCAGCCCGTCGCCCACCAGGTTGACGGCCAGCACGGCCACGCCCAGGAACAGGCCCGGATACAGGATGATGTGAAACGCCACCGCCACGAAATTGCGGCCTTCGGCCATGATGTTGCCCCAGCTGGGCGTGTGCGGCGGAATGCCCACGCCCAGAAAGCTCAGCACGGCCTCGGTCAGGATGGCGGACGCGGCAATGAAGGTGGCCTGCACCATCAGCGGCGCGAACAGGTTGGGCAGGATGTGGCGCAGCAAAATGGCGGGCACGCGCGTGCCGGACGCCACCGCGGCTTCGATATAGGGTTGCTCGCGGATCGTCAGCACCAGGGCGCGCACCAGCCGCACCACGCGGGGAATTTCCGGCACCACGATCGCCACGATCACCGTGCCCAGCCCGCCTTTCAGGGTGGCCATCAGCGCAATCGCCAGCAGCACGCCGGGAATGGCCATCAGGCCGTCCATGATGCGCATGATCAGCGCATCCAGCCGGCGAAAGTACCCGGCCAGCATGCCCAGCAGCACGCCGCCCACGGTGGCCGCCAGCGCCACCACCACGCCGACCAGCAGCGAAATCCGCGCGCCCCACACGGTGCGCGAATACACGTCGCGGCCCAGCACATCGGTGCCGAACAGGTGTTCGGCCGACGGCGGCTTCATGCGCGCCATCGGGTTGATGTCCTGCGGGTCGACCGTGGCCAGCCAGGGCGCGGCCAGCGCCATCACGGCCAGGACCAACAGGATCGTGCAGCCCACGTACAGCATGGGATGGCGCCGCAGCGAGCGGGTGGCGCGGCGCCAGCGCGGGCGGGCGGTGGCCAGGGGCAGGGTAGCGGTGGTCATGGGTGGCCCCTTTCAATAACGGATGCGCGGGTCGAACAGGCGGTAGCTCAGGTCGACCAGCAGGTTGATCAGCACGTAGATGCCCGAGGCCACCAGCAGCACGCCCTGGATCACCGGGTAGTCGTGGCGCAGCACGGCGTCGATGGTCAGGCGGCCCAGGCCGGGAATGGCGAACACGGTCTCGGTGACCACCACGCCGCCGATCAGCAGCGCCACGCCCACGCCGATGGTGGTGACGATGGGGTTGGCGGCGTTTTTCAGCGCATGCCAGACCACGGGGCCGGCCGACAGGCCCTTGGCCCGGGCCGTGCGGATGTAGTCTTCGGACAGCGCTTCCAGCATGGTGGCGCGGGTCATGCGCGTCAGCAGCGCGATGTACACCAGCCCCAGCGACAGGCACGGCAGCACCAGGTGCCGCAGATAGGGCACCAGCCCGTCGGCCAGCGGCTTGTAGCCCTGCACCGGCAGCCAGCCCAGCTTGATCGAAAAGCCATACACCAGGCAGTAGCCGATCAGGAACACCGGCACCGAGAACGCGCACACCGCGCCCACCATCACCAGCCGGTCCAGCAGCCGGCCGGCATGCCAGGCCGCCAGTACGCCCAGCGGCACGGCGATCAGCACGGCGAACAGCATGGTGAAGGCGGCAATCGACAGCGTCGGCCCCAGGCGCTGGCCGATCAGTTGCGCCACCGGCATCTGGGTGGCGATGGACGTACCCAGGTCGCCGGTGGCCAGGTGCCCCAGCCAGATGCCGAACTGCTGCAGCAGCGGCTTGTCCAGCCCCAGGTTCTGGCGGATCTTTTCCACGTCGTCGGCCGTGGCGTTGTCGCCCGCGATCACCGCCGCCGGGTCGCCCGGCGACAGGTGGATCAGCATGAACACCACGACCGCGACCACGGCCATGACGGGTATGACGGCCGCGATGCGGCGCAGAATGTATTTCACGGTGGCTATCCCCCTGGCGGACGGCCGGACGCGCCAGGCGCCCGGGTGCCGCGTGTTCGCTTGTCCGATACGCCGGCCGCTACGGCTTTTCGACGTTCCACATCACGGGGATGCCGGTCTTCATCAGCTCAGTGTGTTTCAGGCCGCGCACGGCCGACACCGGCTTGAATTCGCCCCACATCACATACGGCACCGTCTGGTAGGCCCGCGCTTGCAGCTGCGCGGCAATCTCCTTGCGTTTGGCCGCGTCGGTTTCCTGGATCCATTGGGTGCGCAGCGTGTCCAGTTCCTTGTCGCAGGGCCAGCCCGGCAGGCTGTTGCCGCAGGCGGCCGACAGCCACGGGTTGGTGACCGGCGTGCTGGCGTCGAAATAGCCGCCCCAGGTCAGGAACACGTTCCAGCCGCCTTGGGCGGGCGGGTCTTTCTTCAGGCGGCGCGCCGCCAGCGAGGCCCAGTCCATCGATTGCAGGTCGACGTTGATGCCGGCCTTTTTCATGTTCTGCGCCATCACCATCACCGCCGGGGCGCTGATGTGGTCGGTGGGGTACAGCAGCACCACCTTTTCGCCCTGGTAGCCGGCCTCTTGCAGCAATTGCCTGGCGCGGGCCAGGTCCGGCTTGGCGTAGGGCGCGGCGCCGGCGTCGGTGGCCAGCGGCGAGCCGCAGATGTACAGCGTGGGGCAGTAGTCCACCCGGTACTTCTCGGGGTAGCCGATGGCCGACACCATTTCCTTCTGGTTCACCAGGTAGTACAGCGCCTGGCGCGCCTGCGGCTTGTCAAAGGGCGGGTGCAGCGAATTGACGATGACCATGCCCTGCGACGCCACGGACGTGCTCAAGGTGATGTCGGGGTTGCTTTCCAGCACCGGCAGGAAGTCGGGCGTGGTCTGCTCGATCATGTCGACTTCGCCGTTCATCAGCGCCGCGGTGGCGGTGTTGCCGTCGGGGATATAGACCCATTCCACCCGGTCGACCTTGGCCACCTTGCCGCCCGCCAGCCCGTCGGCGGGTTCTGCGCGCGGCACGTAGGCCGGGTTCTTCACGTACACCACCTTGTTGCCGGGCACCCATTCATCGCGCTTGAACAGGAACGGGCCCGACCCCACCATTTCGGTCACCTGGGTGTTCGGGTCGGTCAGCGCCAGCCGCTTGGGCAGGATGAAAGGCGGCATGCCCGACGGCTTGGCCAGCGCGTCCAGCACCAGCCCGAACGGCTGCTTGAGCGTCAGCGTGAAGGTATCGTCGCTGGTGGCGGCCAGTTCGGCGCCCGCGGCCATCATCGCCTGGCCCAGCGTGTCTTTCTTGGCCCAGCGCTGTAGCGAGGCCACGCAGTCTTCGGCGGTGACCGGCGTGCCGTCATTGAATTTCAGGCCGGGGCGCAGGGTGAAGGTCCAGCGCTTGCCGTCGGGCGAGGTGGTCCAGCTTTGCACCATCTGCGGCTTGGGCTGGCCCTGGCTGTCCTGCGCGAACAGCGTGTCGAACACCATGTAGCCGTGGTTGCGCGTGATGTAGGCGGTGTTGAACAGCGGGTCCAGCGTCTTCAGGTCGGCGTGCGGCACCATCCGCAGCGTGCTCGGCTTGGGCTGGGCCTGGGCCTGCGGCGCGGTGGCCGCGCCCAGCGCCAGCAGGGCGGCTGCGCCCAGCAGGCTGAAACGTTTCATCATGGTCATCCCCTTGGTCTTGTCAGCCGCCGCCTGTGTGGGCGGCGGCTGTGATTTCAGTGAGTGAAGGCATCAGCCCTTGAAAGGCCATTTCGGCAGCTTGCGCTTGGTGAACGGCAAGGCGTTCAGGTCGTTGGTGATGGCGCCCGGCGTTTCCACATAGATGACGTGGCGGCCCACCTTCGAGTACGAGGCATAGAAATGCTGCGACGACTTCACGATGATCAGCTTCATCGCGTGCAGGTCGACGCCGAACTGGGTGAACAGGTCGGTATCCATGGCCTGGATGCGGTTGGTCGTCAGCACGATCGTCACGCCCTGGCTGCGCACCACGGCCACGTCGCCCAGCAGGGCCGGCGTGCCCGCCAGCCCGGTCATGACCGCGTCGCGCTTGAGCGCCACGATCTCGCAGTCCACATCCAGCGGCAGCCCCGACACCGGCGCCACCTTGCCGCCGATGCGCAGCTGGATGCGCGCGCCCGGGCCGGCCTCGAAACAGAGCTGCACCGCCACCGGGTCCCAGAACGGGCCGGTGGCCACGTCGCGGATGCCGCGCGCCAGCACCCGGTCCAGGATGAAGGTCGCATCGCTGGGCGCGCCGCCGCCGGCGTTGTCGGCCGAGTCGGCCAGCACCACCGGAAAATCGTTCAGCGCCAACGCCTGGTCCAGCGCCTCGTCGGCCCCCGGGTAGGGCGGGGCCAGGCGGTCGCGGAAACCGATCAGTTCTTCGCCCAGGGCCTTGGCCAGCGCGTCCGCCTGGCCCTGGTCGCCATCGGTATAGACCAGCACCTTGGACCCCATGTCCGGCGTATCGCCCCACGGAAAGCCATGGGCGATGGACACCGACAGCACGCCTTCCTTGCCTTCCATGGCCAGCAGGCGGTCGACGAAGCTGCGCATCGGTTCGCGGCTGGTGTGCATGATCGAGATCATGTTGCAGTCGAACACCGCGCGGGTGGGGTGGGTGCGGCCTTCGGCGCGCGCCACGCACAGGTCCACCAGGTCGTAGGCGCGGTCCAGGATGTCGGTGTGGGGGTATTCCTTGAAGCACACCAGGAAATCGGCGCTCTGCACCATGGTGTCGGTCAGGTGGCAGTGCGGGTCCAGCTCGGCGCCAATGACCGTGTCCGGGCCGACGATCTCCCGGGCCCGGCGCAGCAGGTCGCCTTCGCAGTCGTCATAGCCGTCGGCCACCATGGCGCCATGCAGGCCGAACAGGGCGATGTCCACCTTGCCCGCGCGGCGCAGGTCGTCCAGCAACTCGTCGCGCAAGGTTTCGTAGGCGTCGCGGGTGGTGATGCCGGCCGGGGTGGCGCCCGCCGTCATGCCTTCGACCAGCGTCCAGTCCTTGCCCTGGGCGCGCTGGCGCGCGGCCCACAGCGGTCCCGAGAACATCTGCATGCGGTCCGGGTGCTGGCCGGCGGGGAAATAGCCGCGGGCCCGGTAGGCCGACAGGCCGGTCGGGATGGGGGAAAAGGTGTTTGTTTCGGTCGCCAGGGACCCGGAAAAAATCTTCATGCAACCGCTCCGCTCGAAAAGGGATGAAGGGGATACGACGGGGACTGCGTTCAGCGCAAGCGCTCGGGGCGTACCGCGTGGGCATCCACCCCGTGCGCCTGTAAATGGGTCGGGACGGGCTGGTGGGTCAAGAGCGCCGCGGCCAGTTCGGACGTCGCGGCGGCCGTCTGAATGCCGTAGCCACCCTGGGCCGCCAGCCAGAAAAAGGCCGGCGCCTCGGCGTCCCAGCCCACGACGAAATCGCCGTCGCGCACGAACGAGCGCAGGCCGGCCCAGGTGTGCCTGGGGCGCCGGATGGTCATCGAGGTGGCCGCTTCGATGCGGTAGATGCCCGTCGCCACGTCCAGCTCTTCAGGCATGACATCGTGCGCGGCCACCGGGTCGGCGTTGGCGGGCGACCCCAGCAACTGGCCCGCGTCCGGCTTGAAGTAATAGCTTTCGTCCACGCCCACCACCGCCGGCCAGTGGGAAAAATCCACGTCGGTCGGCCCGGCAAAGGTGAAGGCAGTGCGCCGGCAGGGCTGCAGGCCCACCGGCTGCGCGCCGCACAGCGCCGCCGTCTGGTCGGCCCAGGCGCCCGCGGCATTGACCAGCACCCGCGCTCGCAACGTTTCGCCGCCGGCAAGCGTCAGCGTCCAGATACCGTCGTTGAACGATGCCGCCGTCAGCTCGGCCTGGTTGCGCAGCACCGCGCCCTGGCGCGTCATGCCGCGCAGGAAACCCTGGTGCAAGGCATGCACGTCGATGTCTCGGGCATCGGGTTCTTCGATGGCGCCGCAGAGCTGGTCGCCGCGCAGGCAGGGCACCCGCGCCACGGCCTGGTCGGCGTCGATCAGCGTCACGTTGGGCGACTGGCGGCGAAAATCGTCGTACACGTCGTGCAACAGGTCGCGCTGTTCAGGCGTGGCGATGTACAGCACCCCGCGCGGATGCAGCAGCGGATGCTCGGCAAAGCCCTGCGGCGGCTGTTCGTAGAATGCGCGGCTGGCGCGGGTCAGCGCCTTGATCTGGGGCGTGCCGTAGGTTTCCATGAACATGGCCGCCGAGCGGCCGGTGGAGTGGTAGCCCGGCTGGGCTTCGCGTTCCAGCACCGCCACGGAAGCCGCCGCGCTCAGGCGGTAGGCCACGGATGCCCCGGCGATGCCGGCGCCGATGACGGCGTAGTCGTAGAGGGTGTCTGCGGTCATGTTTGTCGGAAGCGAGAATTCTCTTATTTGATAATTCTCGAATACGATAGTTGTTTGAGTCCGGCCGGGTAATAGGGGTTGTCCCGATGCCCGTAAAATCCCGGCCATGCTTCCTACTCAAGTCATCGTTGCGCTGCTGGTTTTGCAGCTTGCCCTGGTCGTGCCGCTGGTGGCCGTCGTCATCCAGCTGTTCCGCCTGATTCACTGGCAATTCCGGGCCGACCCGCAGACCCGCGGCGAACGCCCGCATTTCACCGGCCCGGTGCTGGCCATGCTGTTCAGCGCCCTGGCCGCCAGCGACTTCATCGGTTTCGAGCCGTTCAAGACCGTGTCCGAACTGAACCCGGTGCCGCTGGACGCGCGCGCCTATTTCACCGTGGCCATGCTGGCCCTGGCGGTGTGGTGCTGGGCGTATGCCGGCGCGATCCGCACGCGGATGCGCGCCATGGTGGGGTTTAAGTAGGCCGCTTCGTCCGTGCGCCGAGGGGCGCCTACGCCGCCCACAGTGCCGGCTTGACCACCATCAGGAAATACACCGCCACCATTGCCAGAAAGGCGGGGTAGCCCAGCATTTCCCACCACCGCGCAAAGCGCCAATAGCGCGCCGGCAAGGCGACCGCGCCGCCGGCATGCGCCTGGGCGGCCATCTTGGCCATTTCGTATTGCAGCCACACCACCGGCAGCCAGCACACACCCGCCAGCAGGTACAGCCCGATCGACAGGCTGACCCAGGGCGTGCTCCAGTGCCAGCCGGCGATGTGTGCCAGCCACAGGCCCGACAGCGGCTGGAAGATCACCGCCGGAGTCGTGAACCACAGGTCGGCGCGCACCACCAGTCTCGACACCGCCGCAATTGCCGGAATATTGCCTGTGCGGTTGGCGAAGAACAGGTAGAACGCCGTGCCGAAGCCCGTGCCCACCAGCAGCACCGACGACATAATGTGCAGGGTCTTGATCGTGAGATACGCATTCATGGCCGGGTTTCCTCGCTGAGCAGCATGATTAACAGGGCAAGCACGGCCGCGTTTTTCAGGACGGGGCCGAAGGGATGCAACAGGAATGCCGGCAACGCCACGGCAATCACCACGGAATAGACCAGCACCAGCCCGGCCTGCAGGGCCCAGAGCCGGCGGCCGGGCCGCCACAGCGTGGCGATGCCCAGCCCGAAATCCAGCGCCGCGGCGCCATACAGGGCCGCCAGGGCGGGCGTGCCGTGCAGGCCCACCGGCGCCAGCAGCGCCAGGCTGCCGCCCACGGGGTAGAGCAGGGCGCTGCACACGGCCGTCCACAGCCAGATCAGCGCCAGGGCGCCGCGCAGCAGGCCCGGGCGCCAGGCGGCCAGGGCCTGCTGGCGCATGGCGGGCGCGTCCACCGGGCGGATGAAGGTGTCGATGCCGGCCGGCAGGCGGCCCAGCGCCTGGGCGGTGGCGGCGACGTCGGCCGTGTTGCCGGCCCGTAGCATCCGCCAGGTGTCGCGCGTCAGCATCGAGCCGGGCACGCGGTCCAGCAACGCCGCGCTGGCGCCGATCAGCCAGCCGGGCACGGTGACCCGCCAGGCCGGCGCAAAGCCCATCGATGCCCGATAGGCGGCGAGCATGTCGCGGTACGTGACCTCGGTGCCGCCGACCAGGTCCAATACGGCCGAGGCGCCGTCCGTCGTGTGCATCGGCCCGCGCAGCCACCGCACGACGACCTCGGCCAGCTCGTCCACGTGTATCGGGCGCAGGCGCTGCTGGCCGCCGGCCGGCAGCCAGTGCAGCGGCGCCGACGCCAGCGCACGAAAGAACCGCGCCGATGCCCCGTGCGCGCCATAGACCAGCGCCGGCCGCAGGATGCAGTGCGCCACCGGCAGCGCTTGCAGATGCCCGTCGGCCGCGCGCTTGCTCTCGAAGTAGGGCGTGTCGCCCGTTGCCGCGCCCAGCGCCGACAACTGCACGATGCCCCGCACGCCCGCCTGGCAGGCAGCGTCGAACAGCGCGATGGGTGCGCGGCGGTGAATCCGGTCGAAGGTGGCGTCGCCGCGCTCGACCAGGATGCCGGCGGCGTTCACCACCACGTGGATGCCGCGCAGCCGGTCGGTCCAGGCGGCCGGGTCCGTGTCCGCCAGGTAATCGATGGCGATCTCGTCGGGCTGCACGGGATGGCGCACGCCTTTCAGGACCCGGTGGCCGTCTTGCAGCAGGGCCGCGCACAGGGCCCGGCCGACAAAGCCGTTGGCGCCGCAGACCAGGATGTTCATGCCGTTGCCCTCATCAGGTGGGTGCATCGATCGGTTCTTTTATTTCTGTTATTTCTGTATAGACAGAAATAAAGGTTTAAAAAAAGGGGGTGAAGGGCGGCGACGGGGTTGGCCTGACCCGGCCAGGCCAACCCCGCCCCGAGCCCGTCGCGTCAGCCCTTGCCGCGCCGCATCGTCTTGCTGAGCTTGGCGCCCATGCCCAGCGTCTTCATCAGGGTTTCCGGTTTCATGCGCAGCATTTCGTCCGACCAGGTGGTGAGGATTTCCATGAATTCCAGCGTTTCGCGCACGCGTTGTTCGGTCAGGCGGCTTTCGTTGGCCATCTCGGGGCTGGCCAGGCTATCGCGCAGCACGGTCAGGGTGGGATCGATCTCGCGCTGGCGGCGGCCTTCGACGATCAGCTTGAACAGTTCCCAGATGTCGGTGGACGTCTCGAAGTGGTCGCGGCGGTCGTCCATGACGTGCACCACCTTGGCCAGGCGCCAGGCCTGCAGCTCTTTCAGGCTGTTGCTGACGTTGGACCGCGCCACCCCCAGGGTGTCGGCGATTTCTTCCGCGGGCAGCGGCCGGCCCATCAGGTAGAGCAGGGCGTGGATCTGGGCCACGGTGCGGTTCACGCCCCAGCGCGAGCCCATTTCGCCCCAGTGCAGGATGAAGCGTTCGGCAATCGGAGTCAGTTTCATGGAGCCACTGTAGGGGGTTTCTGTTATTTCTGTCAAGACAGAAATAACAGAAACCCATTCATCCGGTACGCTTGCGGTTTTCGTCTCGCCTGCCTGTGCAATGACCCGACAAGACTACCAGGACACCCTGCGGCGCGTGCTCGACGCGCATACCGACACCGCACTGCGCACGCTGGCCGGCCTGTTTGCACGCCTGCCCGAGAAGGCGCGCGAAATCCAGTTCGGCATCTTTCCCGACCAGGATGGCGAGGGCACGTTTTCGGTGGTGATCGGGCTGGACGGCCCCGACCTGTACGTCTTGAACAAGGCAATTGACGGCTACCGCCACGTGTTCGACGTGGTGCATGGCGAAACCGGCGTCACGCCGCGCGTGCCGCTGTTCGGCGACGAACCGGACTTCTGCGTGCAGGACGCCATTGCCGATACCGCGGCGGACTGGATCGAAGCGCTATGGGAGCAGGGCGGCCGGGCCGTGTCGCCCCTGCCGGCCTGCATCTATGCCGACGAAGACTACGGCACGACCTTGCCCCGCGAGCTGCGGGCGGATGCCGCGCGGCCGGTGCGTTGACGCTTGCCTGTCAGCTGGCCTGCGCCAGCGCCCGCTGCACCGCCGGGCGGGCCGCCACGCGCGCCAGGTAGGCCGTCAGCTTGGGAAACGCCTTCAGGTCCACGCCGTCGCCTTCCAGCCAGCTGCCGATCGTGTACAGATAGGCATCGGCCACGCTGAAGCGTTCACCCGCGACCCACGGCCCGACGATCTGCGATTCCAGGTAGGCGGCGCAGGCCGTCATGGTTTGCGGCACCTTGGCGCGCATGGCTTCATGGGCGGCCGGGTCGTCGGCCCAGCGGGCGCCGCGGCGCTTGTGCGCATGGGCCACGTGGGCGGTCGACGCCAGGTAGCTGTTCAGTTCCTGCAATTGGGCGAACGCGAACGGGTCGTTCAGCGGCGCCAGCCCGGCCTCGGGAAAGCGCTGCGCCACGAAGGCCAGCAGCGCGGGGGTTTCCGTCAGCACGCCGTGTTCGGTTTTCAGCGCGGGCACGCGGCCCTTGGGGTTGATGGCCAGGTACTCGGCGCTTTGCTGCTGCCCGGCGGCAAAGTCCAGCTTCACGACGTCGAAGTCGGCGCCGGCTTCCTGCAAGGCGATGTGGGTAGCCAATGCGCAGGTACCCGGAGCGGTATAGAAGGTCCAACGAGACATGTGCGTCCTCAAGGGAAAGTGCGGGGGTCGAGAGCGCCATTATCGCCAGAATGGGCGCTTGCAGGCCGCTCTTGTGAACGGCGGCGATGACGCGCTGCGGCAATGGCCCAGGCCCCGTCAGCGTGCCCGCGCCGCCAGCGACGTGCGCGCCAGAAAGCGGTCGAACGCCGCCAGGAAGGCCGTTTCCACCGGGCTCAGCTTGCGCTGCTTGTGCCAGGTCAGGAACACGTCGATCTCGGCCACGCTGTCGTGCGGCGGCAGGCGCCGCAGTTCGCCGTTGACCACGTCCTGCGCAATCAGGTGTTCGGGCAGGAAGCTCAGGCCGATGCCGGCCACCACCATGCGGCGCACTTCTTCCAGGTGCGGCGAGGTGCCGACGATGCGCCCGGTAAAACCCTGCTGGTCCCGGAAAATGGTCAGCGGCGACAGCGTGTCGCCAAGCTGGTCGCTGGCGAAGCACACGAAATTCTGGTCCAGCAGGTCTTCGATGGCCACCCGCGGCCGCGTGAACAGCGGGTGCCGCCGGCCGCACACCACCGCGTACTGGTGACGCAGGAACAGCTTGCGTTCCAGCGTCTCGACCGGCTTGCGGCACAGACAGATGCCCAGCGCCGGCACGCGCTTGGCCAGCGCATCGAGAATATCGGCGCTGGGCTGCATTTCCATGTGGAATTCCACCTTGGGATAGCGCTGGTGAAAGTCCGCCAGGAAATCGTCGTAGGGCGTGCTCTGGATGCGGCTCATCACCAGCAGCCGCAAGGTGCCGGCCACCTCGGCCTGGTCCTGCACGGCCGCGTTCTCGATGCGCGCCATGGTGCCGTACATGTCGCGGGCGATGGCGTAGATTTCCTCGCCCAGGCTGGTCAGGCGGAATTCGCCGTTGCGCCGGTGCAGCAACAGCCCGCCCACCGCGTCTTCCAGCCGCTTGAGCGCCTGGCTGACCGCCGGCTGGCTCAGGTGCAGCGCCTGCGCCGCCCGGCCCACGCCGCGCGCCTGCACCACGAACATGAAGGTGCGCAGCAGGTTCCAGTCCATGCGCTCGGGCGCCAGCGGCAAGGCGTTGGCGGGGCGGACGGCGGGGCGGTCGGAAGTGGGGGCCATGACAAAAATGGATGCGGCATTCAAGGGAACGCGGGCAGGACGATGCATCGCCTGCCCGCCGTCGTGCCCCGGCGTGGGGCGGGGTTGGCGGGGCCCCGTCCGCCAGGCCGGCCCCGAATCAGGCGCCGGCCAGTCCCGCGAAGAATCGCGCGGCGTTCGATTCCAGGCCCTCGATATAGTAGCCGCCTTCCTGCACGATCAAGGTCGGCAGCTTCAGGCTGCCGACCTCGCGGCCCAGTCGCTCGAAGCCGTCTTCCGACACCGCCACCATCGCCTGCGGGTCCTTCTCGAAAATATCGAAACCCAGCGACAGCACCAGCACGTCCGGCTGGAACTTCTCGATGGCCGCGCGGGCCTGGGCCAGGCGGTCAAAGAACACCGACTCGGGCGAGCCGTGCGGCATCGGCAGGTTGACGTTGTAGCCGTAGCCTTCGCCCGCGCCGCGCTCGTCCTCGAAACCCGCCACCACCGGATAGAAATTCTCAGGGTCGCCGTGAATCGACACGTACAGCACGTCGCTGCGTTCGTAGAAGATGTCCTGGATGCCCTGGCCGTGGTGCATGTCGGTATCCAGGATCGCCACGCGGCCATATTTGCCGCGCAGGCGCTGGGCGGCAATCGCCGCGTTGTTCAGGTAGCAGAAGCCGCCCGCCGCATCGCGCCGGGCGTGGTGGCCGGGCGGACGGCAGATGGCGTAGGCATGGCGGTCGCCGGCTGCGATGCGGTCGGCGCCGGCAATGGCGCACTGCGCCGCCCAATAGGCCGAGCGCCAGGTGTTCGGCCCCACCGGGCAACTGCCGTCGGCCAGGTAGCGCGCCGCCTGCGCCAGCACGCCGCGCAGCGCGTTGGGCTCGCGCACGAAGACGTTGGACACGACCTCGTCGCCCCAGTCCTCGGGCAGTTTTTTCCAGTCGGCGTGGGCGTTCTGCAGGAACTGCAGGTAGGCCGGCGTGTGCACCGCGGCCAGCGGCTCGGTGCCGTGGTCGGCCGGGGCCTGCACGTCAAAGCCCAGGTGGCGGGCGGCCTGCGCCAGCGCGTCCAGGCGCGACGGCACTTCCTGCGGCGTGCGCATCTTGCCGCGCGAGAAGTAGGTCTGCGGATGATGCAGTTTCTGGTCGTCGTGGAAAAATGCCTTCATGCTTGTTGCCCCTTCAGTTGAAATTGAACGCGGCGCTGGCCATAAGCCCCCAGCAATAGCACGGATACCAGCGACAGCAGCGAAATCGCCGAGAACAGCAGCGCCAGCGGCCACCACTGGCCCTTGAAATTCTCGGCCAGCACCGTGCCCAGCATCGGCGTCAGGCCGCCGAAGATCGCGCCCGACAACTGATAGGCCATCGAAATCCCCGTATAGCGGATCGCCGTCGGAAAGCTGTCGCTGACAAAGCCCGCAATCACCGCATAGTAGGCGCCCATGAACAGCACCGCCACGCCGATGCCCAGCGTGATAGACGAGAGCGACCCCAGGTCCACCAGGTTGAACATCGCGTACGGCGTGAAGATCGACACCAGCGCGGTGAACGCCAGAAAGCGCAGGTTGCCCACGCGGCTGGCAATGTAGGCGGCCACCGGCGTGATGAAGAACTGCATGATCGACACCACCAGCAGGCAGTCCAGGATCACCGCGCGGTTCAGGCCCACGTACTGCGTCGTGTAGGCGATCATGAACGTGCTGGTGAAATAGAACCCCGCGATGCCCAGCACATTGGCGCCCACCGCCATCGCCAGCAGCTTGGGCGCGCCGGTCAGCACCTGCGCCAGCGGGGCGCGTTCGGGCTTGGCGTGTTGAGCCAGCTTTTGCTTTTCGGCTTGGGCCAGCTTTTGCTTTTCGGCCTGGGCCAGCTTCTGCTTTTCGGCCTGGGCCAGCTTCTGCTTTTCATCCCGGGCCTGCTTTTCTTCCAGGAAATCAGGCGACTCGTTCACGCTCAGGCGGATCACAAAGCCCACCGCCAGCAGCACGGCCGAGAACAGGAACGGCACGCGCCAGCCCCACGACAGGAAGGCCGCGTCGTCCAGCCCCGTCACCAGCTTGAACATCAGCATCGACAGGATCAGGCCGGCCGGGCTGCCCAGCTGCGCGAACGACGCGAAGAAGGTGCGCTTGTTCTGGTCCGGCGAATGCTCGCCCGCCATCAGCACCGCGCCGCCCCATTCACCGCCCACCGCCACGCCTTGCACGATGCGCAAGAGCACCAGCAGGATCGGCGCCCAGACGCCGATCGACGCGTAGGTCGGCAACAGGCCGATCAGCACGGTCACCGTGCCCATCATCAGCAAAGTGATCACCAGCGATTTCTTGCGCCCGATGCGGTCGCCGATATGCCCGAAGATCGCGCCGCCCAGCGGCCGCGCGAAAAAGCCCACCGCAAAGGTGCCGAACGCCGCCAGCGTGCCGTAAAAGCCCGTGGCCGACGGAAAGAACAGCTTGCCGAACACCAGCGCGGCGGCCGTGGCGTAAATGTAGAAGTCGTACCACTCGATCATCGTGCCGACGAAAGCGGCCGTGGACGCGCGCACCGGCTGGTGGCCCGTCTTGGAATTTCCCCTCATGTTTATCTCTCTGAAATGGGTTGAGGATGCTGCGTCAGTCGTTATACGCGCGGCCTCGCCATAAGAAAAATTCTGAATTCTTATTCGCGAAATTCAGCGAATTTATGAGTGGAAACCCTAGGATTGGGCTCAGATGCCGTGAAATGCGTCGCCAGGGCAGGCTGGCGGCCCGCCAGCCTGAGCGTGGCTTGCTGCAGGATCTGGTCTGCCGCCAGGGGCGGTGCCGCCTGGGTTCTGCCACGGCCCGGTAGCGGCCGCTTTTCATGAGAATGGCCGCGCAGTGCGCTAGTCGCGCCAGGGCTGGTCCTTGCCGTACACCGTCTTGAAATGCGCCAGCACGTCGGGCGATTGCACATCCTCCTCGGTCAGCGTGACGCCGGTTTCGGCTCGTACCTCATGAATCACGCTGACGATGCAGCCAGGGATCAGCTGTCCGTCGAGAGAGGGCGCTTTGTAGTAAAGCTCGGCAAAGCAATAGAGGGGATACCAGCGCGCCACGGCGGCCTGGTCGGCCGTCAGAAGCGGATGCCCATTGCTCATGGCCTTGAGCAGGCTGTAGCCACTGAGCAGCAGCACGGCCCCACCCATCAGACCCCATGTCCAGAGAAGCTTAGACACAACCTTGTTTCCCGATTGATCTGCGTTGAATATTCAAAGTTGTGCGGCGGCTCGCCGAGCGTGCTCGACGTGGATGCCGTCCGCCAGCTTCGTATCGACGATCGATACGCAACGCGAGATTCTAGGGGTGGCGACGTCGGCAAAGCGTAGGAAATTTCAGATCATCGGGGGACGTGCGCCAAGTCGCTATTTGGGCTGCCGGGCGAGCAGATTCGCCCGTATCGTCGCCATCGCGGCGGGCGAATCCGCCAGCACGGCATCCACCCCCAGGCATGCCGCGGCCTGGTAATCGGCGGCATTGTTCACGGCAATCGCCACGATCCGCACCTGTGGCGATCGCTGGCGAAAGCACGCCACTGACTCGGGCGACCACAGCGTCGCGTCGATCTCCGACCGGCCTTCACCCAGCGTGAACTTCTCGGTCACCGTCACCTTGCGATGCAATTCGAACGCCGTCCAGGTCGATGCCGCCGGCGGCTCGATGCAGCCGGCGCCCAGGCCCACTTGCAGCAGACGCAAACGCGTCGCGTCGCGCGATTCGAACAGGCGGGCTTGCGGATAGGTGGAAAAACTCTGCTGGTAATCGGCTTCCGTCGAATAGATCACCACGCGCGGCCAGGCTTGTTCCTCGGTCAGCACGCGAGCCACGGCCTGCGTTTGCGGGGCGGCGGGCAGGGCCTTCATGTCCAGGATGACCGGCATCCCGGGCGGAATGGCGCGCAAGGCCTCGCGCAGGGTTGGAATGCCTGTCGGGTAGTTGCGGTAGGGGTAGTTGTTGGTGTCGCTGCTGCTGCTGCTGCTGCTGCTGCTGCTGCTGCTGCTGCTGCTGTCGTTGCCCTTGTCTTTGTTGCCCGTACCCGGCCGCTGGAACGTCCACCCGGCATTGACCCGCGCCAGTTCGGCCGCCGTATGGCTGGCGACGAGGCCGCGCGCGTCGGTCAACGCCGACAGGTCGGCCGGTCGGTACAGCACCGGAACCCCATCGCGGCTCAATTGCACCGTCAGCCACAAGGCGTCAGCGCGGTGCTCGATGGCCAGCCGGATCGCTTCCAGCGTGTTCTCCGGCGCATCGGCCGTGCCACCCCGGTGCGCGATGACCATTGGCAGGGACGCGGCGGGGCGGGCTGGGGGAGTCGATGCGCAGGCAGTCAGGAGGGCGGCGCAAAGGGCAAGCAGGCTGGCGCGCAGGGGGGCTTGGGGCACGGGGACTCCGAGGGGACGAGGGCATTCCGACAGGCGTGGCGGGGAGGCTGGCCGTTACCTGGGCAGCCCAAAACGCGAAACGTGCGAGGCATTTTAGGCGCGGTGCGTAAACGGCGGCCAAGGGCTTCGCACAATCGGAATTTTCCGACGTTTTGCGGGGTGTGATTCGTCTAGAGTTTTGGGTTGCCGTCTGGCTTTCCAGGGAGCTGTGTGACGAGATATCAGCCGAAGCTTCCCGTCCCCATGGACGTTGGCCGATATGACGTACAGCATGAGCGGCCTTGTAACTGCTTCATCAAACAAATCGACAGCAACAAGGGTACTAAATGATCAATCTCAAGCCGTCAGTGTTGATTGTCTCCATGATTGCCGCCGCAGTTGTCGGCGGCGTCGCTTCCTGCATCGTTCTCAATGTGCTTTCCTCAAATCCAAAGACGGCCGCTTGCGAACCGGCAGCAGGTCAAGGGAAAAACACGCAGCGCCACGGTGATTTGGTCAACACGGGTCGAGACAAAGGGTATTGAGCTACGAAATGACGCGGGCAACATCAGTTTTTGTTGTCGGATGCTGCTTGCGTAGCTCGCCGATGCGAATGAAAACGTAGTGTGGTTCTCTAGCTGGCGGATAGTTATTTTCTACGCGATCTCTCAAACAAGTTTCCAATGAAATGAAAAACAATAAATTTCTCACGTCAAAGATGTTTGGGGCAGCTGCCATGAGCGTGGGATTCTGCGGCACCAGGGTGACTCGTTCAATCGAATACGACGATTACTGGCTTTTGATAAACCATCAGAAATCGCAGTACAGCAAGTTCTTCTATATCAATGTTTGTATGGTTTACAAAGGATTGATCTTCCCAGGCTTTACAGAGCAAGACGCGTGGAATTTGTATAAGAAGGATGCTGGCTGGTTTCCCCATGTGGCGTTTCGGTTAGAAAACTGCCCAGGAGTTCCGACCTCTCTCATGGAAGATATCGATCGAAGCGTTGAGTGCCAAGATGAGCAACGTTTGAAGGAAATCCTTGTGAGTGGTTTGCGAATGCTCTTGAACTTTATGGAGGATCACCACAGTAGAGAGTCCATACGTCGCCTTTCGAATGAGAAAAAACTCTCGGCCATAGTTTGCAAAGAAGTGTGAGGGCTGGGATGCTCCCGAAGAAAATAACGTGCCCGACTACGCTTTCCCCATTTCAAACTTGAAGCTCCCAGCACAGATACGCCACGCGCTGTTCTGCCTGCTTTTGCTCTGCGTTCCGCTATCAGCGCTCGCCGAAGGCTCTGTGCGCTTCAAGGAAGACATTCTTCCTTTGTTTGCTCGCCAACCAATGCTTGAACGCTTTGTCTTGGCAACATTCGACATCCCGGGGTCGGCAGAGGGCGTCAGGGTCTCGCAGGACGCAATGCCTGCGCTGGCGGGCACCAGAATCAGACCGTATTCGATGCCGGTCTTGTGGAAGGGTCAGGGCAATGCTGTAGCTGTGATGTTGACGATCCACACCACGCAGCGGTTCTATGACGTGAACGGCCAGCTTCTGGCCGGTGATCTCAGGAAGGCCGTGAAGATCGTCGAGGCGGTGGATGCCATCGAGTTGTCCGCCATACCGGAAACGCAGCAGAAATAGCGCGTCTATCCAGGCGCTTTCGAGCCGACCTGAGCCGCCTCTACGCGCATCACCCACCGACGGGCCCGAACGCCAGCCGTTCAACCACCGCCCCGGTATGAAAGTCCACAATCTCCCCCCCATGCGTCAATAGCCGATCACCAAACCAATCCGACGCCAGCCGGGCCGGCGGCCCGCGGTGGCGCAGGATGGCGTTGGCGACCGCGCCGGTGCGGGCGTCGATGACCAGGTCTTCGCCCCAGTTGCTGCGGGGCGTCTCTGACAGGGGCAGGCACAGGTAGGTGCCGTCTTCATTGAAGTAGATGTTGCCGGCGCGGACTTCGCCGTATTCGCCGATATCGCGCGACCAGCGCACTGCGCCGTCGCGGTCGCAGCACAGCAGGCGGTTGTTGGCGGCCGTGGCGAACAATGCGGTGCCGTCTCGGGCGAAACGCACCCGCGCCACTTTTTCGCCCAACGGGAGCCTGACCTTTTGAATGTCGCCGCTGCGGCAGTCGACGGCCAGCACCGAGTCTTTCGCGCGTTCGTCCGGGGCCCACAGGCGGCCATCCAAGGGGTCGACGTCGCCGAAGCGGGCGTCGAGATCGCGCGCGATGGGGTCGCTGCTTTCCCCGGCGTCCAAGTCGATCACTACGGGGCGGCGCTTGCCATTGAAGGCGCTGACCAGGGCAAAACGGCCCGAGGGGTCGAATCGCGACCAGAACGACAGGAACTTGTCGGTCTGGTGTGCCACGGCGCCTTGGGTCACGAAGGTCAGGCGGGTGCGGCTGGCATTGCGCACGGTCACCCAGTCGGCCGAGGCCAGGGCCAGCCTGTTGCCGTCGCGGGACACATCATTGACGACATCCCCAGCCTGCGCGCCGGGCACGGCCGACAGCTGGCCGCTGGCGGGGTCGTATCTGACCAGCCCGGGCTGGGCCAGAAAGCGATCGGTCTGGTCGAAAAACACCGTATGGCGGCGCACATCTACGTACATCCAGGACTCCGGCAAAGGGGCAGGGCAGCACTATATAGGCTGCCGCGCCTGTCCGCTGGCGCCCGGGTATCATTGCGCGATGGTGCGGGCCCGTCGGTGGGATCGCCCGATTTTTGACCGGAGACTCCCATGTTCCCCCTTGAAGTCCTGTTGCCCTATCTGCTCGCCTGCTGGATCGTGGTGGTGTCGCCCGGCCCCGACAACATCCTGGCGCTCAGCCGCGGCCTGAGCCAGGGCAAGGTGGCGGCCGCGGTGTCGTCGCTGGGCGCGGCCGCGGGCATCATGGTGCATACGGTGGCGGCCACGTTTGGGCTGTCGTTGCTGATGCAGACGTCCGAAGCGCTGTTCTGGGGCATCAAGCTGGTGGGCGCGGCCTACCTGATCTACCTGGGCATCAAGGCCTTGCGCGCCAAGGACCTGATCACCTTGCGCACGTCGCAGCACCTGCCGCTGCGCAAGGTGCTGAGCGTGGGTTTTCTGTCGAATGTGCTCAATCCCAAGCCGGGGTTGTTCGTGCTGGCGTTCCTGCCGCAGTTCGTGGATGCCGGGCGGGGCTCGGTGCAGGCGCAGATGCTGGTCTACGGCGCCATCTTTGCGGTGCTGACGTTCGTGACGTTTACCCTGGTGGGCGCCTTTGCGGCCCGCTTGTCGGGGTGGCTGGTGTCGCGGCCGGCGGTGGCGGCGCGGTTGAACACGACGGCGGGGCTGACGCTGGTCGGGGCAGGGGTGCTGGTGCTGTCGTTGAAGTCGGGCAAGCAATGACGGCCGGGTTCGTTACCCCATCCACGGGGCCGTCAAGGGCTGCCACAGCGCGCGCCCCATCGGGGACCATGCCAACGCGAACGTGGCCAGGTTCAACACGACCGTGATCCAGTAGACGATCCGAAACGGCCGTTTCACCGATTTATGCCGCAGCCAGCGCTGGGCAAGCAACGCGCCGGGCCAGCCGCCCGCCAGCGACAAGCCATGCAGGGTGCGTTCGGGAATTCGCCACAGGCCGGCGCGAGCCAGGGCCTTGTCGCGGGCGTAGATGCCGAAGGTGATGAGGCTCAGCACCATGTAGGCAACGCCCACCCACAGCGGCACGGCCCATGAATGGACAGCCAGGCCATAGGCAGCGGCGCAAGCCAACAGGAAGATCGGGCCTTTCATGGGCGGGGCGCCTTGTCACGGCGGCTCGTCGCGACCACGAGGGCGTGGGGGGGACTGGATGGGTTCATTGCATGCGTTCCGTCGCTGCGTTGGAGGGGGGTGACCGCTTGGCGCGCCCAGGGGGCCGACGCAGGCCGGCCGCCTGCACCGCGCCTACCAGCACCGCGCCCGGCGCAAGTCACCGAGTGTAGAGAATTCTGAACAAGCGCATCACGGGGGCCGGCGCCGCGGGCGGCCTCGCCATGGGCGGCGGCGCCTGCCCGCCGGGCCTCGGGGGCTGGGCGCCGTCACCGATGGAGATATTTGCGACCGTGGCGTTAATGTTTTCTTAAATCGGCGGCCCGTAGACTCTGGGCAGACGCCGCCCGGCCGCCCCGTCGGGCGGTGGCGTTTGGCTACGACATGGAACCCTGCAATGACGACACACGCCCGGTATTCGGACTATCTGCACTTCTTCGCGGCCTGGCTGGGGAACCCGCTGAAGGTCGCGGCCATTGCGCCGTCGGGCGCGGCGCTGGCCGACCTGATCACCCGTGAAGTCCGGCCGCGCGGCGGGCCGGTGCTGGAGCTGGGTCCGGGCACCGGCGCGTTCACGCGGGCCTTGCTGCAGCGGGGCGTGGATGAGGCCAGCCTGGTGCTGGTCGAGCCGGACGCCCGCTTTGCCGATCTGCTGCAGCGGCGCTATCCGCGTGCCAGCATCCACCGGATCGATGCGGCGCACCTGGCGCGGGCGGGGCTGGCGGGCGGCGAAGCCGAAGCCGTGGTCAGCGGCTTGCCCTTGCTGGCGATGCCGCCGCGGCAGGTCATGGCCATTCTGGCGGGTGCGTTTGGCCAGCTGGCGCCGCAGGGCTGTTTCTATCAGTTCACCTATGGCGTGCGCTGCCCGGTGCCGCGCGTGATCCTGGACCGGCTGGGCTTGAAGGCGACCCGCATGGGTCGCACGCTGTTCAATCTGCCGCCGGCGACGGTGTACCGGTTTTCACGCCGGCCGCCGGCGCGCGGCTCAGCCGTCCAACCCGGCCCGTCGTACCCGCACCGGCACTGACTTGTAGGACGGCGTGCCGCTGTCCTGGTCGATGTAGTCCAGCGGCACCAGGACGTTGGCTTCGGGGTAATAGGCCGCCACGGTGCCGCGCGCGATGCTGTATTCGATGGCGGTGAGGTTCCTGAGCGTCAGCTGGCGGCCCTCGGTGGCGGTGTCGATGTCGACCCGATCGCCATGTTCCAGGCCCAGTGCCGCCAGGTCGTCGGGGTTCATGAACAGCACGTCGCGCCGGCCGAACACGCCGCGGTAGCGGTCGTCCAGGCCGTAGATGGTGGTGTTGTACTGGTCGTGGCTGCGGATCGTGACCAGGGTCAGGACATCGTCTTCCCACGCGGTGTTGCTTTCGCGGATGCCGGGAAAGACCGAGAACATGGCCTTGCCCGACGGCGTCGGCCAGCGCCGCTCGGTGGGCGGCAGCGGCATGCGAAAGCCGCCCGGCACGCGGATGCGGGCGTTGTAGTCGTCAAAGCCCGGGATGGTGCGTTCGATCAGCGCGCGGATACGGTCGTAGTCGTCCACCAGGCCCAGCCAGTCGACCTTGCTGCCGGGCAGCACGGCGCGGGCCATGCCGGCGACGATGGCCGGTTCGGACCGCAGGTGCACCGAGGCCGGCTTCAAGCCGCCGGCGGACGCGTGCACCATCGACATGGAGTCTTCCACGGTGATCGATTGCGGGCCGCTGGCCTGCACGTCCAGTTCGGTGCGGCCCAGCACGGGCAGGATGAAGGTTTCCTGGCCCACCAGCAGGTGCGACCGGTTCAGCTTGGTGCCCAGGTGCACGGAAAGGCGCAGCTGCTTCATGGCCGCGAAGCAGCGTTCGGGGTCGGGCATGGCCATGGCGAAGTTGCCGCCCAGGCAGATCAAGGCTTGGACCTGGCCGGCGATCATGGCCTGCATGGCCTGCACCGAATCGTGGCCGTGGGCGCGCGGCGGCGAGAAGCCGAACACGTCTTCCAGGTTGCGCAGAAAGCGCTCGGAGGGCTTTTCGGTGATGCCGACGGTGCGGTTGCCCTGCACGTTGGAATGGCCGCGCAGCGGGCAGATGCCGGCGCCGCGCTTGCCGATATTGCCGCGCAACAGCAGCAGGTCGGCGATCAGCCGCACGTTGGCGGTGCCCTTGTTGTGCTGGGTGATGCCCATGCCGTAGGTGACGATGGCGGCGGTGGATCGCGAATAGGCGTCGGCCACCTGTTCCAGGCTGGCGCGAGGCAGGCCGCTGTGTTTTTCGATGTCGTCCCACGAGGTCGCTTGCAGGTCGGCGACCAGCGCGTCCAGGCCCTGCGTGTGCTGGGCGATGAAGTCGTGGTCCAGCGCGTCGCCGCGCTCGGCGTCCAGCGCCAGCAGCGCCTTCATGATGCCCTTGAGCGCCGCGGCGTCGCCGCCGGCCTTGACCTGGTAGTAGGTCGAGGCGATGTCGGTGGACCCGTAGGTTGCCATCTCGACGATGCTCTGCGGGTCGGCGAAGCGTTCCAGGGCGCGTTCGCGCAAGGGGTTGAAGACGATGATCGGCACGCCGCGGCGCGCGGCTTCGTGCAGGGTGCCCATCATGCGCGGGTGGTTGGTGCCCGGGTTGTGGCCGATCGAGATGATGAAATCGGTGTGGTCGAAGTCGTCCAGCGACACGGTGCCCTTGCCGATGCCGATGGACCGCGGCAGGCCGACGCTGGTGGCCTCGTGGCACATGTTCGAGCAATCGGGAAAGTTGTTGGTGCCGAATTCGCGGGCGAACAGCTGGAACAGGTAGGCCGCCTCGTTCGAGGCCCGGCCCGATGTGTAGAACTCGGCCTGGTCGGGCGTTTCCAGTTCGCGCATGACCTGGCCGATGCGGGTGAAGGCGTCGTCCCAGGACACCTCGCGGAAGGTGTCGCTGGCGGCGTCGTAGGCCATGGGGTGGGTCAGGCGGCCGAAGTTTTCCAGCTCGTGGTCCGACAGCGCCAAGAGCGACGTGACCGTGCGCTGGGCGAAGAATTCGGGCGTGACGCGCTTGCTGGTGGCTTCCCAGGTGACGGCCTTGGCGCCGTTCTCACAGAACTGGAAGGTGGATTTGTGCTCTTTGTCGGGCCAGGCGCAGCCGGGGCAGTCAAAGCCGGTGGGCTGGTTGGTGCGCAGCAGCAGCACGGGGGCCTGCACCACTTCCATCTGCTGGCGCACGGCCTGGGCGGTGGCCTTCAGCGCGCCCCAGCCGCCGGCCGGGCCGTTGTAGGGGCGGATGCCGGGGACTTCTCGTTGCTTGCTCATCGTGACTCTCCTGCGGGCGACGGGCCGCGGCCCGTGACGGCAAGACGGTGCCGTCCACGCCCAAGGTCGATAGCCTGCCTTGCGGCGGTGCAGCAGGCCAATCGTTTGACTGAATTTCGTGATAACCAGGGGTTATCACGGGGGGGTAACGCAGTGAATTGTGCGGGTTGAGCCGGTATCGCGATTCAGCGGCTATCGCGATTTGCGGCGGCATCCCGGTTCAGCGGCTCGTTCAGCGCGGCTTCCAGGTCCATCCCCGTGGCGATCTGCCAGGCCGCCTCGGACAAGGCCGGTTGCGGCTCGCGTCGCAAGCGGATCAGGCAGACGTCCTGGGTGATTTCCGGGGTGATGGGATGCACCCGCAGGTCGGCGCCTTCATGGCGGGTGGGCAGGGCGCTCAGCGGCAGGATGCTGAAGGCGCGGCCGCTCTGGCATTCGGCCAGCAGCATGCGCATGTCGTTGGTTTCCAGCACCACGTCGGGCTGGGCGCCCGCCGATTTGAATTGTTCGTCCAGCGTCTGGCGGTTCTGCATGTCGCGGCTGAGCAGGCACAGCGGCAGCTCGGCCACTTCGGCCCAGCCCATCTGGCGCGGCAGCGAGGCCTGGGCGTCGGCCACCAGCACATAGCGTTCGGAGAACAGCGGCAGCACGTCGTAGTCGGCGCCGGCCACGGACCGGTCATACAGGATGCCCAGCTGAATGTCCTGCGATTTCAGGCGCTTGAGGATTTCGGGGGTGCTCAGCGCGGCCACTTCCATCGAGAGCTGCGGCAGGATCTCGCGATACTGCGCGCTGAGCAACGAGGCCGCATGGCCGGCGGTGGGAATGACGCCGAGGGCCAGGTGGCCCTTGGGCACGCTGCGGATCAACCCGGCTTCCTGGCGCAGGCCTTCCAGCGACGTCAGCATCTGCCGCACCCACTGGATCACGCGTTCGCCTTCGGGGGTGATGCCCTGGAAGCTGCGATTGCGCCGCACGATGGTGATGCCCAATTCCCGTTCCAGCTCGCGGATGCCGTTGGACAGGGCCGGTTGCGACACGTGGCAGGCTTCGGCCGCGCGGCCGAAATGCCGGTGCTTGTCCAGGGCGATCAGGTAGTTGAGCTGGCGGATGAACATGGCGGCCTACTTGTCGCGGTCTGAACTCAGGTTGTCCAGCAGGTCGTCCAGTGAGTTGAATTCGACGGTTTCCACGCCATCGCGCTCGTCGATTGAAATATCGTCCAGCGCCAGGTCTTCGTCCAACTGCGCACGCACCCAGTAATCGGGAAACTGCTGCGGCGCCACGAATGACAGTAGCACCGCATCGGCAAAAACGGCCACCGACTGCAGGCGCAGGTCGTCGCGCAGGTCCGTGGGCTCTTGGACCTCGTCGTCTCCCACCGCGTCTTCGACCTCCCGCGCAATGTCGTCGATCAGCTGCGCCCAGTGATCCGCCGGCATCGCCAGCAAGCGCCGCGTGTTGGCGATGAGGGCGTCGACATCCGTCTGCGGGTTGTCGGCCAGTTCCGGGTCAACGTTGACATGGATGTCAGCCCCTGCCGCCTCAAACCGCACGCGGCCGAACACAAAGCCGTCGTCGGCCTGCACGTCCTGGAGAAGCTGGCTCGCCGCGAGGGCGTCACGAAGATCGGCAAGCTGTGTCATGGGGCCATCCTTGCGTTGAAGAAAGTGGCCATCATAAGCGGCGGCTTGCGAGGCCACCAGCGTGCCCACGTATCGCTTCCCTACGCCGCGTTGTCCGCCAGCAAGGGCCGCGCCGCTGACGCGCCGCGCAGCGACTGCAGCAGCACGCGCTTGTTCTCGCGGCTGCGGTAGGCGTGTTCGCGCATCAGGTTTTCGGCGCGCACGGCTTCTCGCCGGGTGATGGCGCGCAGCAGGTCTTCGTGGTCCGCCTGCGCTCGCAGCACAAAGGGCGTTTCCAGCAGGGAAGGGGTGGACGGCAGCGTCAACGCGGCCGGGCCGGCCAGCGGGGTCTTGTTGTTGTGTTCCAGCGCGGACAGCAGGGCGCGGTTGCCGGCGGCCTCGCACAGGATTTCGTGAAAGCGCCGGTTGATCTGGCCCCAGGCGCGCGCGTCGACGGTGGTGTTGGGGTCGCGCCGGGCGGGCGCCAGCAGCGTGCGGCCTTCTTCGACGGCTTCGGACAACTGGGCCAGCACCGTCTCGGACGCGCCGCGTTCGGCCAGCAGCCGGGCCGCCATGCCTTCCAGCACGCCCCGCACATCCACGGCGTCGCCGATTTCTTCGACCGTGAACGCCCGCACCCGGAAGCCCCGGGACGGCAGCCGTTCCAGCAGGCCTTCCTTTTCCAGTTCCGTCAGCGCGATGCGCAGCGGCGTGCGCGACACGCCCAGGCGGGCGGAAAACTGCAATTCGACCACGCGTTCTCCGGGCTGCAAGGCACCCGAAAGCACCATGTCCCGAAGTTCGGAAATCACTTTGTCGATCTGTGCGGCCATAGCGGAGCGTCAGCTGAAGATTGTCTGAAAGGGGGGCTCCAGTGTACCCAGAAAATTGCATGCAATCGCGCAGAGAATTTGGATTTCTGTCTTGCGATTAATCAAAATTGCATGCAATAATCCAGAAAAACAGCGTTCAAGACGCAAATAATTGCCTGAATGCATGCAAAGAAAACTCAATTGCATGCCGTCGGGCACTGCAAAAGCCCAGGAGACAAGATGAAGCTGATCAGCTTCCTGCACGCAGGCCGCCCAGGCTGGGGCGTGTTGCGCGGTACCGAGGTGGTGGTGCTGACCCCCGTATGGCCAGATGTCATCGCCGCGCTGGCGGCCGGCCCCGACCAGATCGCGCAGGCCGCCCAGGCGCCGGGCCTGTCCTGTATTGCGTTGGCGCACCTGCAATGGCTGCCGCCCGTGCCCGCGCCCCGCAAGATTCTGTGCGTGGGGCTGAACTACGGCCGCCATGTGCGCGAGGCCGGACGCGAACTGCCCGCGCACCCGTCGCTGTTTCCGCGCTTCGCGGACAGCGTGGTCGGGCACGGAGAAGCCGTGTGGAAGCCGCGCGCGTCCGACAAGTTCGACTACGAAGGCGAACTGGTGGTGGTGATTGGCCGGGGCGGGCGCCATATCGCCGCGGCGGATGCGCTGTCGCACGTGGCCGGCTACACCTGCATGGCCGAAAACTCGGTACGCGATTTCCAGAAGCACAACGCCCAGGTAACGCCGGGCAAGAACTTCGAGCGCAGCGGGGCGATCGGCCCCTGGCTGGTGACCGCCGACGAGATCGGCGACCCCGCGCGCCTGCAGGTCATCTCGCGGCTGAACGGCGAAGTCATGCAGCACGGCGACGTGTCGGACCTGATTTTTCCCATTCCCGAGCTGATCGCCTACATCAGCGCCTTCACCCCGCTATCGACGGGCGACCTGATCGCCACGGGCACGCCGGAAGGCGTGGGCGCCAGCCGCCAGCCGCCGCGCTTTCTGGCGGCCGGCGATCGGCTGGAAGTGGAGATTCCCGGGATCGGCACCTTGAGCAACCTCGTGGCGGACGAACCCGCCGCGCAACCAGGAGACGCGCATGGCTGATGCGCTGCGGTACCTGACGGAGCGCGATGTCGTGTCCGTCCTGGATATTCCCCGGGCCATCGACGCCTTGCACGACATGCTGATCGCGCAGGGCAGGGAACAGGCGCGCAATCTGCCCAAGACGCTGGCCACCTGGGGCGACGGCAGCTCAATGCATGCATTGGGCTCGGTGCAGACGGGCGAAGGCGGCTACGCCGGTTTCAAGACCTGGGTGCACACGAAGGCAGGCGGCGGATCGCTCTTCAGCCTGTTCGACGCCGGCTCGGGCGCGCTGCGCGCCATCATCGAGGCACGCGCCCTGGGCATGCTGCGCACGGCGGCGATCAGCGGCGTGGCCACCCGGGCGCTGGCGCCGGCGGATGCCACCCGCGCCGCGCTGATCGGCACCGGTCCGCAGGCCGTCACCCAGCTGGCCGCGCTGGCGGCGGTGCGACCGCTGCGCCAGGTCCGCGTCTACAGCCCCACGCCCGAGAAGCGGCGCGCCTTCGTGGCCAGCGTGGCGGGCAAGTATGCATTCGACATCCAGGCGGTGGACACGCTGGAAGCCGCCTTGGCGGGCGCCGAGATCGTCACGCTGATCACGCGCGCCGTCGAACCCTTCGTGGACGCCGCCTTGCTGGCCGATTGCCGGCACCTGAATGCCGTGGGTGCGATTCTGCCCGCCAAGGCCGAGTTCGCGCAGGACGTCTTTGCGCGGGCGGACTGCGTTGTCGTGGACGACCTGGAAAACGCCCGCCGCGGGTCGCGTGAACTGCGCGAACGGTTTGGCGCCGACGGCAGCCCCTGGCAGGGCGTGCAGGCGCTGGGCGATTGGCTGGCGGCCGGACAGGCACGGCCGGACGGCGCCCGCCTGACGATCTTCAAGGGCATGGGCATGGGGCTGTCCGACCTGGCGATGGCCCGGGTGGTCTACGAGCATGCGCGCGAGCACGACCTGGGCCTGGCCCTGCCGCCCCAGACGCGCGAGAACCTGCTGCTGGCGCAGCCCTGATCCGGATTCCATCAACCAAGACAGCCGGCGCGACAGCCCGGCGGCTAGAGGAGACAAGCATGTTCATCGACGTCAGCGGGGCGGCGCCCCGCGAACAGAACAGGTGGCCATCGATCGTGATTCCCAAAGAGGACATCGATCTGGAAATCGCCCGCCTGATCGACGCGCCCCGGCCGGACAACGGGCGACGCGCCTCGCTCATCACCCATCCCGAGGCGACCGTGCCGGGCCTGGGTCTCGCCCCCGGCACGGACGTCACCATCAACGTGGTGAACCCGGGCGAACGCACCTTCAACCTGCGCAAGAACTCCAACATGCTGGAAATCTGTATCAGCGGAGAAGGCGTGGCCACGGTGGCGGGCCGCGACATCCGCGTGGGCCATTGGGACGTCTGGAATACGCCCGCCATGCAGGTGCATTCGTATCGCAACGAGGGCAAGACGCCCTGGGTGCGGCTGTCTTATTCCAACGCGCCTCTCTTGGAAAAGCTGGAGATCCATTACGTCGAAGAGTTCGACGGCGCCGTGCCGCCGGCCGACGCCAATACCCGGCCCGCGCCGCCCCGGGCGCCGGACGCCGCCCGGTCGCGCGACCTGGCGCTGCGCGAACAGATCACGCCCGAGGGCGCGTGGCTGCTGGGCTATGAATGGCTGATCGATATCGACGTGCTGGACTCGAAGGCGCTGCATTGGCCCTGGCAGGCGGTGTCGCGCCACCTGCCCACGGTCGAGGACATGGCGCGGGGCTACAACGGCCGGCGCCTGTTCGTGCTGTACAACCCGGCGACCGAGCGCCGCATCGGCACCACGCACAGCTTTTTCGCGACCATCTCGTCGTCGCCGCCCGACAACCACCATGTGCCCCATCGCCATAGTTCGTCGGCCATCAACTATTACCTGCGCGGCAATGGCTACAGCAAGGTCAACGGCGTGCGGCTGGACTGGAAGGCGGGCGACCTGATCCTGTCGGCTCCCGGCTGGGCCATGCACTCGCACCACTCGGGCACCGAGACCACGTCGGCCCTGACCGTGCAGGACCACCCGCTGCAGATCGCGATGGAATCGCTGATCTGGCAAGAGCGCATGCAGGAACCCATCCTGGCGCTGGGCAGCCAGAGCGGCTTTGAAAGCAATCTGGCCCAGCTGGCCGTGGCCTCTTGAACCCTTGTTTCGCCCCCCCGACATCCGGATCCACCATGACCTTGACCGAACCCTTGTCCGATGCGCCGTCGTTGCGCGCGCGCCTGCGGGATTTCTACGATGACTACGCGTTCTGCCTGGACGAAGACCGGCTGGAACAATGGCCGGACTTCTTCACCGAAGACTGCCATTACCGCGTGCTGTCCCGCGAAAACCACGACGCCGGCCTGCCGCTGGGCCTGATCTACTGCATGAATCGCAACATGGTGCGCGACCGCGTGACGGCGCTGCGCGAAACCACCATGTTCGAGCCGCGCTCGCTGCGCCATTTCATCAGCGGCGTGCGCGTCATGGAAATCCAGGGCGACCACGTCGTATCGCAAGCCAATTTCGCCGTGATGGAGTCGCTGTCCGATCGCGAGCCGACCCTGAACATGGTCGGCCGCTACCTGGACGTGCTGCGCGTCACGCCGGGTGGCATCACGATCAGCCGGCGCGATTGCGTGTACGACAACTACCGCGTACGCACCTCGCTCATCGTTCCCATCTGAACCCGCCGCAAGGAAAACCTGCCATGACCTGTTCCGACTCCGCCGTGCTGGACACGCCTGCCGCGGCCCCCATCCATCTTGAACGTCGCTGGCCCAAAGAGGGCTACACCCGCATTCCCAACTGGGTCTATACCGATCCGGCCATCTTCCAGAAGGAAATGGACGTGTTCTTCGCCGGCCAGACCTGGAACTACGTCGGCCTGGAATGCGAAGTGCCCGAGGTCGGCTGCTACAAGCGCAACTGGATCGGCAACCGTCCGGTGATCATGGTGCGCACCGAAACGGGCGAGGTCGGCGTGCTGGAAAACCGCTGCGCGCACCGGGGTGCCCAGATCTGCTGGCACAACACCGGCAAGGTGAGCGACTTCACCTGCCCCTACCACCAGTGGAACTACGACCTGAATGGCAACCTGCAAGGGGTGCCGTTTCGCCGCGGCGCCATGGGCAAGGGCGGCATGCCCAAGGACTTCGATCCCAAGCAGAACGGCATCCGCAAGCTGCGCAGCGTGAACCGCGGCGGCTCGATCTGGGCCACGTTTTCCGAGGATGCCCCCAGCTTCGAAGACTATTGCGGCCCGGAAGTGCTGGCCGAGATCGACCACATGCTGCCGGGCAAGCCGCTCAAGCTGCTGGGCTACAGCCGCCAGCTGATCCCCAGCAACTGGAAGATGTACCTGGAAAACCTGAAGGACCCGTACCACGCCACCTTGCTGCACACCTTCTACATCACGTTCGGCCTGTGGCGCGCCGATTCCAGGTCGGAATGCATTCCCACCGGCGGCGGGGCGCACAGCGTCATGGTGTCGCACAACGAGGGCAAGAAAAAGACCGAAGCCACCACCGAGATGAGCCGCTTTCGCGACGACCTGGAGCTGCTGGACCTGGAAACCGTGACGCCGCGCGCCGAGTTCAACCGCGGCCGGGTGGGCGGCGCCTGGGTGTTCCCGGCGGCCCAGTTCGGCATCCAGGCGAACTCGCTGAAAACCCGTCACGTCATTCCCCGCAGCCCCACCGAGCACGAACTGGTGTTCACCTATTACGGCTACGAGGACGACGATGAGGAAATGACCCGCTTGCGGCTCAAGCATGCCAACCTGCTGGGGCCGGCCGGTTTCGTGTCGATGGACGACAGCGAGATGCTGAACCAGGTGCAGATCGGGGTGACGGGCTACCCCGAGGCGCGCGGCATGGTCGAGATGGGCGGCCGCGATACCGAGCCGGCCGACTACATGGTGACCGAGGTGCTGATCCGGTCGTTCTACGACTACTACCGCAAGGCAATGGGGCTGTGACCATGGATATCTGGAAACCCGTTGCCCGCGTGGCGGACATTTCACCGGACACTGGCACCCTGCGCGTCGTGCACGAGGGCGAGGCGGTCTGCCTGTACGACCTGCAAGGCGAAATCTGCGCCACCCAGGACCGCTGTCCGCACGGCAATGCCAGCCTGGCGGACGGCTACCTGGAAGACGGCAGGATCGAATGCCCGTTGCACCAGGGGGTGTTCGACGTCCGCTCGGGCAAGCCGCAGTGCCCGCCGGTCACGACCGACCTGCGCCGGTACGAGGTGCGCATCGAGGCCGATACGGTCTACCTGAAGGCGCAAGCAACGTGAGCGCGGACGCCATCGTCATCGTCGGCGCCGGCCAGGCGGGCGGCTGGGCCGCGACCACGCTGCGCGGCCGCGGCTTTGGCGGCCGGGTGGTGCTGCTGGGCGACGAGCCGCATGCCCCCTACGAGCGGCCGCCGCTCAGCAAGGCCGTGCTGGGCGGACAGGCGCCCGCCGAGAGCACCGAACTGTTTTCGGCGCAGCGCCTGGCGGAACTGGACATCGCGTTCCACCCCGGTATTGCCGCCACGCGGCTGCGGCTGGCGGACAGGCAGGTGGAGACGTCAGACGGCGCGTCGATCAGCTATGCCAAGCTGATCCTGTGCATGGGCGGCCGACCCGTGGTGCCGCCGCTGCCCGGCGTGGACAGCCCGGGCGTGCACGTGCTGCGCACCCGCGACGATGCGTTGCGGCTGCGGGCGCGACTGGGGCCGGACCGGCATGTCGTCATCGTGGGCGGCGGATGGATCGGGCTGGAAGTGGCCGCCACGGCGCGCCAGGCCGGCAGCAGGGTCACCGTGCTGGAACAGGCGCCGCGCCTGTGCGCCCGCAGCGTGCAGCCCGGCGTGTCCGCCCACCTGGCCGCCTTGCATGGGGCGCATGGCGTCGACCTGCGGCTGGGCGCCAGCCTGTTGGCCATCCATGCGTTGCCTGACGGCCGGCCGGTCGCCGAGCTGGCCAACGGCACCCGGCTGACGGCTGATGCCGTGGTGCTGGGGGTCGGGCTGGCCGCCAACGATGCGCTGGCGCGCGAAGCCGGCATTGCCTGCGACCGCGGCGTGCGGGTCGATGCGCATTGCCGTACGTCGGCGCCGGACGTCTATGCGGCCGGCGACGTCGCCGTGTCGACGCATCCCGCCACGGGTGACGCCATGCGCCTGGAATCATGGCAGAACGCCCAGGACCAGGGCATGGCGGCAGCCTTGGCGGCGCTGGGCGAGTCCGCCCCGTATGCGCCGACCGGCGCGGTCTGGTCGGAGCAGTACGGCGCCATGGTGCAGATCGTGGGGTTTCCGGCGCTGGCGCAATGCGAAGTGCTGCGTCCGCAAGCCGATCGCCGGATGCTGCTGTCGGTATCGCTGGATGCCGCCGGCCGCGCCGTGGCCGGCGTGGCGGTGGATGCCCCGCGGGAATTGCGCCAGCTGCGCAAATGGATCGCGCAGGGCGCAGTATTGGACCCGGCGTTGGTACAGCGGCCAGACGTGCCGTTGGCCAGCGCCCAGATCGGATGACGAGAATGATGGATCACACCTCCCAGCAAGCGCACGCGGTCAAGGCCGCCTGCGAAGCCGTCGTGCTGACGTTTTTTCACGCGCTGGACACCCGCCGCCATGACGCCGCCGCCGCCTTGATGGCCGCCGACGGGGTGTGGCTGCGGCAAGGCCAGCGGCTATGCGGGCCCCAGGAAGTGCTGGATGCGCTCAATGCCCGGGCGCCGGACCGCAGCACCTGCCACGTCATCACCAACCTGCGCCTGCTGGCGCAGGGCGAGGGCGGCGCCACCGTGGGCTATTTCCTGATCGCCTACGACAGCGTGCCGCAAGCGCAGGGCGGAGCGCCAGGGCTGGCCGCCATTCGGGAATGCCGCGATGTCCTGGTGGCCACCCCCGATGGCTGGCGCCTGGCCGACAAGAGCAGCCGCCGGCACCTGCCGCCGGAATAGCCCTGTCCAGGAGAGCGACCGAACCGATTTTTTCGCATCACAAGAGCGTGCCCGATACACCTAAAACGCCGCGGGCGCGCGCAACAGCATCCCAAAGGAGACAAACCATGAATACCCCCAAGAGCTTGATATGCCTGGCGGCCGCCGCGAGCGCGTGGCTGGCGGCATCCCCCGCGCTGGCCGAGCAGGCGGCCTGGCCCACCCACGCCATCACCCTGGTCGTGCCCTTCGCGGCCGGCGGTGGCGGCGACACGCTGGCACGCCTGGTGGCCGAGCCGCTGTCGCGTGAACTGGGCCAATCCATCATCGTGGAAAACCGCCCCGGCGCGGGCGGCAACATCGGCACGTCCATCGCCGCGCGCGCCGCGCCGGACGGCTACACGCTGTCTTACGGCACCAACGGCACCCAGGCGACCAACCACTGGCTGTACAAATCACCCGGCTACAAGCCGAACGACTTCGAACCGATTTCACGCTTCACGGTGATCGCGGCGGCGCTGGTCGTCAACGGCACGGACGAGCGTTTCAAGACGCTCGCGCAACTGGTGGATTACGCCAAGGCGCACCCCGGCGAGCTGACCTGTGGCTCGGCCGGCAACGGCACCTCGTCCCATCTGGCCTGTGAACTGTTGAACCAGATGGCCGGAATCAAGGTCATGCACATTCCGTACAAGGGTGGCGGCGCCGCCATGACGGACCTGCTGGGCGGGCGCATTTCGTTTTTGATCGACGTCATGCCCAACGTATCGGGCCAGATCGCGGCGGGCAAGCTGCGCGCCCTGGCCGTGACGACGCCCGAGCGCGTGGCCTCCAACCCCGACATTCCCACCCTGAGCGAGGCCGGGGTGAAGGGCTACGAGTTTTTCGCCTGGGACGGCCTGTACGCGCCCAAGGGCACGCCGGCCGCCGTGCTCGACAAGCTGAACGCCGCCGTCAACCGGGCGTTGCAGCAGCCCGAGGTGAAAAAGGCGCTGGAATCGCGCGGCGCCATCCCGTCGCCGACCTCGCGCCAGTCGTTGGCGGAGTTCGGCGCCGAGGAATACACGCGCCTGGGCAAGGTCGTGAAGACCGCGGGCGCCGCCATCGACTGATGGCGCTCAGGGCGCCATCGCCTCGCGCGCCAGCCGCGCGACTTCCTGCGCCACGCCTTTGCGTTCGCTGTAGCGGTCGGTCAGGTAGTCGCTGCGGTCGCGCACCAGCAGCGTGAATTTCATCAGCTCTTCCATCACGTCGACGACCCGGTCGTAATAGGACGACGGCTTCATCCGGCCGGCGTCGTCGAATTCCTGGAAGGCCTTGGCCACCGACGACTGGTTGGGGATGGTCACCATCCGCATCCAGCGGCCCAGCACCCGCAGCGCATTGACGGCGTTGAACGACTGCGAGCCGCCCGACACCTGCATCACCGCCAGGGTACGGCCCTGGGTGGGGCGGACGCTGCCGGTTTCCAGCGGCAGCCAGTCGATCTGGCTCTTGAAAACGCCGGTGATCGTGCCGTGCCGCTCGGGACTGCACCAGACCTGGCCTTCGGACCACAGCGACAGCGCGCGCAGCTCGGCCACCTTGGGATGGTCGGCGGGCGCGCCGTCCGGCAGCGGCAGGCCATGGGGGTCGAAGATGCGCGTTTCGGCGCCCAGCCGGGTCAGGATGCGAGCGGCTTCTTCCGTGAGCAGCCGGCTGTACGAACGCTCGCGCAGCGAGCCGTACAGCAGCAGGATGCGCGGCGGATGCGTGGCGCCGCCGTGCAGCGCCAGGTGGGCGTGGCGGGGCGGATCCAGCAGGGTGTCGTCCAGGTTGGGCAGGGTGAGGTCGGTGAGAGAAGAGGCGTGTGTCACTGGGGCTTGCTCTGGGGGGAGGGGAAGGAGGGTATCGCGGCGGGGCGGCTGAACCAGGCGGCGAGCCAGAAGCTGGCCGCCAGCATCAGGGCCACGACCACGATGGCGATCAACACGGTGCCGTAGGACGCGCCGACGGACCACAGCAGCGCGGCCCCGACCGGCGCCGCGGCGCGCGCCAGGGTCATGGGCACCGTCAACAGGCCGTTGATCGCGCCGTAGGCGTGGCGGCTGAGCATCTCGGGCACCACCATGCCGCGCACGATGGTGAAAATGCCGTTGGCGCCGCCGTAGACGACGCAGATCGCGGCCACGGTGGGGAAATCGGCGCCCAGAAATGCCAGCGCGCCAAACGCCAGCGGAAATATCGTGACGACGGCCGCACCGACGGCGCGCATCGACGCCTGGGCGGCGAACAGGCTGACCACGATGCGGCCCGCGACCTGGGCCGGCCCGATCAGGGCAATGGCCTGCACGACCGATGCCGTGTCCAGCCCGCGTTCGCGCAGCAGCGGATACATATGGAAGGTGAAGGCGGAGAAAGCTGCCGCGTAGGCGGTCAGCGACACCAGCAGGGCCCAGAACACGGGGCGGCGCAGCGCCTGCCGGACGGCCTGGCGGTTGTGGTCGCGCTGCGTCTGGGCAGTGGCGCCCGCGGCGGGTGGCAGGTCTCGCGCCGGGTCGATGAACAGCAGGTAGGCGCCGGCGCACACCAGCGCGTTCACGGCGGCCAGCACCATCAGGGCCTCGCGCCACCCCCAATGCGTCAGCAGCCACTGCACCAGCGGAATGAACACCGTGCTGGCAAAGCCGCCCCATAGCGTCAGCGACGTGATGCCGGCGCGGGAATGGGCCGGGCCGACGCGGCGCGCGACGACGGCGAAGGCCGGCTCGTACAGCGTGGCCGCCTGCAATGCGCCGATGCCCGCCACCAGCGCGTAGAACGCGGCCAGCGACGTCACCTGCGACCACAGCAAGAGCAGCGCCCCGGCCAGCAGCGACGACAAGCCCATTACCCAGCGGCCGTGGCCGCGGTCGACGGCCACGCCGACCGGAAACGCGGCCAGCGCAGCCAGAACCAGGCCCAGCGTGGCGGCGCCGTACAGATCCGGCTTGCTCCATCCCAATTCGGCGCCCATGGCCTCGGCGATCAGGGGAAAGCTGTAGTACAGCGATCCCCAGGAACAGATCTGGCCGATGCCCAGCGCCGTGATCAGGCCGCGGGCCTTGTCGGGCGGCGGGGCCGCGGCCGGCTGGTGCGCGGCGCGATCGCCCGGGCCCGGGCGGGACGACAGGGGGGAAGTCATGGCGGTCAGGGGGTAGGGGCGTCTTGGAGGAAGGCGGCGACGTCGGCGGCCGTGGATTTGGCGGTACGCAAAATGCCGATCAGCGTGGCGGACGCGAAGCCGGTCCATTCGCCATAGCCGACCAGCCACAGGCCCGGCACGGCGGCTGCCCGCGTGCCGTCCAGGGCGATCTTGCCGTCGGCGGCCAGCACGCCCAGCGGCGCCAGCGGGTCCAGCGCGGGCTGGAAACCCGTGCACCAGATCACGGCATCGACCTCGGATTCGTGGCCGTCGGGCCAGACGACGCCGCTGGGGGTGAAGCGCACGAAGGGCCGCACGGCGTGCAGCACGCCGCGGTCGCGCGCCTCGCGCACCGGCGGCACCATGACGATGTCGCCGAAACCGCCGGGCAGGTCGTCGGCCGGCCGGCCTTGCTGCATGGCCTGCCAGCGCAGCGTGGCGCGTTCGAACAGCACGCGGCCGTCCACCTCGTCCGGCAGGAATTGTGGCGGCGCCTGCGTGACCCAGGTGACGTGGGCCGTCTGCGAAAGCTCGGCCAGGATCTGCGCACCGGAATTGCCGCCGCCCACGACCAGCACGCGCTGGCCCGCGTAAGGGGCCGGCGAACGGTAATGGGCCGAATGGGTCTGCGTGCCGCGAAAGGTGGACGCGCCGTCGATGGCGGGCACGAAGGGTTTGCTCCAGGTGCCGGTGGCGCTGATCACCGCGCGGCTGTGCCACGGGCCCTGGTCTGTCTGGATGAGGAAGCCACCGTTTTGCCGCTGCACGGCCTGCACCTGCACCGGCCGGTGCACGGCGAAACCGTAGCGGGCTTCGTAGCGGGTCAGGTAGTCCACGACGTGATCGCGCGACGGATAGCCGGGTGTCGCAGGCATGGGCCAGCCCGGCAGCGAGCTCCATTGCGCGGGAGAAAACAGCCGCAGCGAATCCCAGGCCTCGCGCCAGGCGCCGCCTGGTTGCGGGCGGGCGTCCAGCAGGGCGACATCAAGCGCGTGCCGTCTGGCGAAGTAGGCCGTGGCCAGCGCGCTTTGGCCGGCGCCGATGATGACGACGTCGGCGCGGCGGGTGGGGTGGGCGGTCATGCCGGCAGGTCCGGGTCGGCCGGCAGCGGGGCGCACGCCACACCGCTGCAGCATTCGGCCGTCAGGTACTCGACCAGCCCGAACATCAGGTCGGTATTGGCGCGGTAGCGCATGTAGCGGCCTTCCTGTTCGACGGTCAGCAGGCCGGCCTGGGTCAGCGCTTTCAGGTGAAACGACAGGTTGGTGGGCGGCAGCTGGAGTTCGGCGGCGATCTGGCCGGCCACGCAGCCGGCGGGTGCGGCGCGTACCAGCAGGCGGAAGATGTCCAGCCGCACGCCGGAGGCGAGCGATTCGAAGACGGTGACAGCGGTGTTTTTGTCCATGCAGCAATACTACAACTATTGTTGAACAATTAAAACTTTACGCTTTTCGATATTTCCACTAAAGTCGAATTATGGAAATGAAAGATGCCGTGAAAGCCCTGGCCGCGATCGCCCACGAATCGCGCCTGACCGTGTTCCGTCTGCTGGTGCAAGCCGGGTCGGCCGGTTTGCCCGCTGGCCAGTTGGCCGAGAAAGCGGGCATTCCGCCGTCGTCGCTGTCGTTCCACCTGAAGGAACTGGTGCACGCCGGCCTGTTGCAATCCCGCCAGGAAGGGCGGTTCGTCATCTACGAAGCCCGCTTCGAATCGATGGCCGACCTGCTGGCTTATCTCACCGACAACTGCTGCGGCGGCGCGCCTTGCGCGGTGCTGCCGCAGGTGGCGGGTACCCCAGCCCCCGCCGACGCGGGGCGCGCCGATCCCCTCTGATCCTTCTATCTCATCATGGCTGACAAGGTCTACCACGTACTCTTTCTGTGCACGGGCAATTCCGCCCGCAGCATCATGGCCGAAGCGCTGCTCAATACCCTGGGCAAGGGCCGCTTCCAGGCCTACAGCGCCGGCAGCCACCCCGGCGGCACCGTCAACCCGTTCGCCTTGGAAAAGGTGAGGGTGCTGGACTACCCGCCGGAACGCCTGCGCAGCAAAAGCTGGGACGAATTCGCGGTGCCGGGCGCGCCGCAGATGGATTTCATCATCACCGTCTGCGACAACGCCGCGGGCGAAGTCTGCCCCATCTGGCCGGGCCAGCCGATCTCGGCGCATTGGGGCTTTGAAGACCCCGCCGCCGCGCAGGGGTCCGACGACGACAAGCGCCGCGTCTTCGAAAAGGTGTTCCGCCAGATCTCGGCGCGCATCAACATCTTCGCCAACCTGCCGCTGGCCGCGCTGGACAAGGCCGCGATCCAGCGCGAACTCAAGCAGATCGGCGCCGAACCGCCGGCCGCCTGACGCACGCATGCCGCCACAGGGCGCCGGCCGGCCGCGGCCGCGCCTTTTTTTCATCTTCGACAGACGTATTCATGCTTACCGCCATCGCCATCTTCGTGTTCACCCTGGTCCTGGTCATCTGGCAGCCGCGTGGGCTGGGCATCGGCTGGAGCGCCAGCCTGGGCGCGGCGCTGGCGCTGGCCTTGGGCGCCGTGCACCTGGCCGACATCGCGGTGGTGTGGCAGATCGTCTGGAACGCCACGGCCACCTTCATCGCCGTCATCCTCATCAGCCTGCTGCTGGACGAAGCGGGCTTTTTCGAATGGGCCGCGCTGCACGTGGCCCGCTGGGGCCGGGGCCGGGGACACGCGCTGTTCGCCTTGATCGTGCTGCTGGGCGCGGCGGTGGCGGCGCTGTTCGCCAACGATGGCGCGGCGCTGATCCTGACGCCCATCGTCATGGCGATGCTGGTGGCGCTGGGCTTCAGCCCCGCGGCCACGCTGGCTTTCGTGATGGCCGCCGGCTTCATTGCCGATACGGCCAGCCTGCCGCTGATCGTGTCGAACCTGGTCAACATCGTGTCGGCCGATTTCTTCGGCATCGGTTTTGGCCGCTATGCGGCGGTGATGGTGCCGGTGAACGTCGTGGCGGTCGCGGCCACGTTGGCGGTGTTGTGGCTGTATTTCCGCCGGGACATCCCGGCGCGGTATGACGCCGCCTCGCTCAAGGCGCCGGCCGCCGCCATTCGCGACGCCGCCACGTTCCGCGCAGGTTGGGTCGTGCTGGCGCTGCTGCTGGTGGGGTTTTTCGGGCTGGAGCCGCTGGGCGTGCCGGTCAGCGCGGTGGCGGCCGCAGGCGCGGCCATTTTGCTGGCGGTGGCGGGCCGCGGGCACGTCATCAGCACCCGCAAGGTGCTGCGCGAGGCGCCCTGGCAGATCGTGGTGTTTTCGCTGGGGATGTACCTGGTCGTGTACGGCCTGCGCAATGCCGGGCTGACGCAGCTGTTGGCCGACGTGCTGAACGCGCTGGCGGGGCAGGGCCTGTGGGCGGCCACGTTCGGCACCGGCCTGATATCGGCTTTCCTGTCGTCGGTGATGAACAATATGCCGACGGTGCTGGTGGGCGCGCTGTCGATCGATGCCAGCCAGGCCAGCGGCGTGGTCAAGGAAGCCATGGTCTACGCCAACGTCATCGGCAGCGACCTGGGCCCGAAGATCACGCCCATCGGCAGCCTGGCCACGCTGCTGTGGCTGCACGTGCTGGCCCGCAAGGGCACGACGATTTCCTGGGGGTATTACTTCAAGGTGGGCATCGTGCTGACGCTGCCGGTGCTGGCGGCGACGCTGGCGGCGCTGGCGCTGCGGCTGGGGTAGGCGGCTGCCGCACGCGCATCGCTCGGCGCGCAGGATCGGTATCATCGGGGTTGGATCATCCGACGGGCTTCCCGATTGAAGACCAGAAACTACCTCTTCGGCATCATCGTTTCCTTTGCATTGGCGGGCTTCCTGGCCTTCCTGGGCATCGTGGCCGTCACCGCCGACAACCTGGGCTGGGGCGTGGTGGCCCTGTTGAGCTACGCGGTGATGTTCGGCGGGCCGGCGGCCATCGTGCTGGTCGTGACCTGGGTCGTGTACCTGGTGCGGGATCGGGGCAATGTGCCGGCACGCGTCCATGGCCTGATGTTCTTGCCGACGCTGTTGGCCGTGTTGATCGTGCCCGTTGATGATTCCATCCGCCAGGGGCGGGCGGACCGCTTCCGCCAAGGCAATCCGGCCATCGCCGAGACGCACGTCAATCTTGCCGGCCACCCGTTGGGGCTGGATTTCCGCCAGGCCTCGTCGTCATCGGGCGGCTCGCAATGGCTGGAACCGGCTTCAGGCGCCCAGACCGGCTTTACCAGCCTGCGGCGCTATCCCGGCCCGGACGTCGTGGCCGCCGGCACGTTTCCGTACGACGGCGATCGCCTGAAGGCCGGCGCCACCCGCTACGCGTACTTCAACTTCGACGGCACCCCCACCGGGGTCGATCTGCCGTTGCAGCGCCTGCCGTACCCGGACCTGTCCAGGCTGGTTGCCGCGTTCGCCTATGGCGAGGCGGCGCTGCTGATGCACCAGTATTTTCACTATGCCGACCACGTCGAGGTGGCGCCCGGCCTGGCGCGATTTGCCGGCACGACCGAAGACGCGATGATGTCGGCCGCCATCCCCGGGCTGACGCTCTTCAGCCTGGAAAACTACACGCCGCAGACGCTGATGCGCGTGGAAATCAATGGCCAGACGCTGGATCTTCAGGGGCCGGCCCGCAGCCTGGCCGGCATGCGTTGCGATCCGCCCCGCGGGAGCAGCCCCGCGGTGGCGGACCTGGACGCGCCGCTGACGGTGCGGTGGCAGACGCGCGAGGACGCCCCGGCCTGGCACGAGGCGAAGGTGGCGGTGCCGCCGTTCGGCGCGGCCAGCAAGGCGGACGGCGGCAGGCCGTCGTTGCCGCAGGTGCGTCTGTATGTGCTGCCGGACGGTTCCGTTGCCGCCGAGCGCTACCGGGAAATCCGCGCGCGCGGCGGCGATCTGGCGCTGCGCACCACCGGCGTGCCGCAGGCGGCCAAGGCGCATACGATGTGCGGCGGCGCGTACGCCAACTACAACCCGCAGACGGTGAAGCTGCTGGCGGATTAGGCGGGGCCGTGGCGGTCCATGCATACGCCTGAAGGCGGCGGGTGCAAGCCTTGACGACCAACCTTGGCGCATCGGCGTGGCGGCCAAATAGGTGGCCAACCCTAGCGCACCGGCGTGGCGGCCAGATACGCGGCCAGCGTGTCGCGCGTATCCGGCAGGCCCACCGTCATCCGGGCCAGTCCGGCATTGCCGTCGCGGGGATTCCAGAGATCCGGGTTCGCATGCAGGGCCAGCAAGACGGCATGCTGCGCGGGCGACAACTGCGCCGGCAACGGCGGGCGCTGGCCCGGCCGAAAGGCGGCTGCCTGGTCGGGAAAGGCCAAGGTCAGGATGCGGCCCCATTCGCTGTTGGCGAGCAGGCCGCCCTGTGTCCGGGCGATCAGGGCCAGCGCCGCGGGCAGCAGTTGCGCAAGGGGCACCTGGCGTTCGATCAGCGCGCCCAGCAAGGTCAAGCGGGTATGCATGGGAAAGTATGGCGGCCGCTGCGTGAACCAGGCGTCGACCTGGTCCGGGCGGGTCAGGGCCGTGACCAGGATCGCCGTGCCGCGCGCATCGGGCACGAACAAGGCGGCGCAGGCGCGGATGGCGTCGTCGGCATCGTCCAGCCAGCGGGATACGTCGCGACCCAGCTGGCCCAAGGCCAGGACCAGGCCGGCGCGGTCGTCCCGTGCATCACGCGCGGCGCCATCGTCCAACCGTGCCTGCAGGCGCGCGGCGACAGCTTGGGCCGCGGCGCTGTCCCGGGCCATCACGCCCCATTGCGCGGCGGCGTTGACGGCTTCGCGGCGAGTCTCGTTGTCGTCGTCCGACAGACATGGCGCCAGCGCAGACAGCACATCGCCTGTCATCGCATGCAACGCCAGGAAGGCGTGGCACATCAAGGTCGAGATCAGCGGCGAGCCCCAACCTTGTTCGTCTTCGCCGTCTTCATCGTCGCGCAGATGCAGAATCAGCGTGTCGAGATCCGCGTCGCTGGGGTAGGGGTCGGCCTGCGGCGGTTCGATCGCGTTCAGGCTGCTGCCGACCTGGCCCAGGAAGGCGGCCAGCGCGGCCATCGTGTCCGCGTCTAGGGCGGCGCGCGCGGTGGCATCGCGCAGCAGCGTCGTGATGACACCGACCGCGGCGGGCGTGGCGGAATAGATCGTGCCCTGGTGCAGGATCGCGCTGTACAGATGCGTCAGCGCCGCCTGGCGCTGGGCGAGTTGCGGGCTGGCCAGGTTGCGCAGGTGGCCGGGCGTGTCGTCGGCCACGCCATAGGCGTGAAACAGGCGACCCCAATCGGTGTCGTGCAGCACCGTCTTCCAATCTGACAAAACTGTTCTCCCGGGTCTTGCGTCAGCGCAGCATCATAGCCGCCCCGCGTCGTGCCGATGGGGCACGCGGGGACCCCATGCGCGGGGCAAGGCAAGTCCCGCATCCGGCATAGTTGCAGCAGCCCGGCGCCCGCGGCCATGGCCGGGCGCGTGCCGTGCACACGGAAGGCGCGGCCCGCCCAGGGTGCGGCCAGGCCCATCGCCACATACATGACCGAGGTGCCCAGGAAGACCGACGCCGCCGAGGCGTCCAGATCCGCCGCGACCGGCGCGGCAATCACGGGCAGCACGCCCACCACGCCCCAGCCGTTGACCTGTGTCACGGCCAGCAGGATCAAGACCGTCAGGTGGCGTGGCATGGTCGGGATTCAGGCCGAGGCGGGCGCCGTGGGAGAGGCGTCGGCCACCCGCGTTTCGCGCAGCGCCAGCAACGCGGCGCAGGCCAGGCCGGCGATGCCCGCCAGCGCCATGAACGCCGCGCGGTAGCCGGCGTGTTGCACGATCAGGCCCGCCAGCCCGTTGCTGAGCGAGGCGCCGATGCCGAACACGGTGGTCACGGCGCCCAGGCTGGCATTGAAGCGGCCGGTGCCCTGGGTCAGGTCCAGCACCATCAAGGGCAGCACGGCGCCGAAGATGCCAGCGCCGATACCGTCGAGCAGTTGCACGGCGACCAGCCAGGCCATGTCGTCCGACAGCGTGTACAGCAGGCCGCGCACGGGCAGGATCGCGAACCCGATCAGCAAGAGCGGCTTGCGGCCCACGTGGTCGGCATAACGGCCCACGGCCATGGCGGCGGGAATCATCACGAACTGCGCTGCCACGATGCAGGCAGACGTCAGGGGCGTGGCCAGCGCCGGATTGGCCAGCGCCAGTTTCTGGCTGACCAGCGGCAGCATGGCGGCATTGGCCAGGTGGAACAGCGCGCAGCTGACGGCCAGCAGCACCAGCGGGCGATTATCAAGCAGCTGGCGCAGCGGGACGGGTTGCGGCGCGGCCGCCGGGTCGTCGTGCGCGAGGCCGCGCGCCCGGTCCAGGTCGATGTCTGCGGGAATGCGCAAGGCGGCGGCGACGCTGGCCAGGGCCATCGCGGCCATCAGGTAGAACACGGCCACCGGGCCCCAGAAATACGCCAGCACGCCCGCCAGAATCGCGGCCACGGCGTTGCCGGCGTGGTTATAGGACTCGTTGCGCGCGATGCGCGCGGTGAAGGCGCCGCGGGCGCTGAGCCCCAGCGTGATGGCGGCGATCAGCGGCGCAAAGACCGATGACGCTACGCCGGCCAGTGACTGCGTGAACGTGACCCAGGCAAAGCTGGCATTGACCAGCACGGCCATGCAGGCCAGCGTCACCAGGATGGCGGCGGCCATCAGCAAGGCGCGCTTGTTCGGCGTGCGGTCGACCAGCGCGCCGGCCGGGGTCTGCGCGGCCAGCGCCGCCAGGCCGGACAGGGTCATGACCAGGCCGATGCTGTCCGGCCGCCAATGGTGCACGGCCAGCAGATAGATGGCCAGGTAGGGGCCCAGGCCGTCGCGCACGTCGGCGACGAAGAAATTCAACCAGTCCAGCGGACGCGAAGCAGGCGAGGGGGCAGACACGGGAGGGGCCGTCAGGACGGAGCAGGGCGATGCGTGATTGTCACTCATCTGGCGGGCGGGGCGGTGGCAAAAGGGTAAGCATCCGCATATTCATAGTTGGAATCCTTCGTTGGCGGCACCGGCGGCCGCGCGTAGTCTGCCCTCTGTATAAATAGAGGGCGCTCGACACTTCCGTGGGGTCGGGCCGGCGCATACCGGCGCCGGGCGCCCGCGGCTTCGTGGAGTGTGCGGTGTGAAGGTCTCTCGTTTCTGGACCCGGGTGCAAGGCCTGGTTGTCGTTTTCCTGCTGGGCGCGATGGCGCCGGCCAGCGCGGCGTTTCCCGACAAGCCGGTGCGCCTGATCCTGCCGCTGGCGCCGGGCGGCGCCATGGATGTGCTGGGGCGCGGCCTGGCCGAACGCCTTGGGGCCCTGTGGAATGTGCCGATCATCGTCGAGAACCGGGCAGGGGCAGGCGGCAACATCGCCGCCGACCAGGTGGCCCGCGCAGCGCCCGACGGCTACACGCTGCTGTTGACGGGCGACATGCTGGTGGCCAACCAGACCCTGTTCCAGGGCACTCTCAACTACGACCCGGTCAAGAGCTTTGCGCCGATCAGCATCGTGGCGGCCACCCCGCCGGTGATCGTGGTGCGTGCGCAGTCGCCCATCCAGGACCTGGCCGGCCTGCGCCGCGCGGCCAGCCAGCACGTCCTCAATATCGGCACGCCGGGCTACGGCAACAGCAACCACCGGGCGCTGACGCGGCTGCAGCAACAGGTGCCGGGCACCGTGCAGCACGTGCCGTACAAGGGCGCCGGGCCGGCCGTGGTGGCGCTGCTGGGCGGCGAGATCGACGCCGCCGTCGTGGCCTTGCCGGCGGTGTCCAGCCTGATCGCCAATGGCCAGGTCCGCGCGTTGGCGGTGTTGCAGGACAACCGCAGCGATACCGTGCCGCAGGTGCCGACGGCGGCGCAGGTCGGCCTGAAAATGGAGGGCGACACGGGCTGGTTCGGGCTGCTGGCGCCCGCCGGCACCTCGCCGGAGGTGGTCCACGACGTCTGGCGCGCGGTGCACCAGGCGGTCACCGAGCCGGACTTCCGCGCCCGGCTGCTGGCCATCGGCTTCGAACCCATCGCGGACTCGCCGCAGTCCTTTGCCGACCGCATTGCCAGCGATGCCGACAAGTTTCCGGCCCTGCTGCGCGCAAGCGGCGTGGCCCTGCAATAAGCCAAGCGAAGCCGCCATGCCCATCCTGCACATCGGCAATGCCGAACTTCACGTCGACATCCAGGGCCACGGCGATGCCGTGCTGGCGCTGGCCCCGGGCGGCATGCTGTCGCATCGCGAACTGTGGCGCGTCACCCGTGACGGCCGGCCGCGCGAGTATCCGGACCCGGTCGCGGCGCTGGCCAGCCAGTACCGGGTCATCGCCCCGGACCAGCGCAATGCCGGGCGCTCGCGCGCGCCGGTGCTGGCCAGCGACGGCTGGACGACCTACGCATTGGATCACCTGGGCCTGCTGGATGCGCTGGGCGTGCAGCGCTTTCATGTGCTGGGCTCGTGCATCGGCTCATCGTTCGCGTTGAAACTGTGCGAACTGGCGCCGGATCGGGTCGTATCCGCCATCCTGCAACAGCCCATCGGCATTGCCGGGGCGCAGGGCAAGCGCGGCGAGTCCTTCGACCAATGGGCCGATGCCCTGCGGGCGCGCGACCCCGCGGTCGACGATCGCGCGCTGGAAGGCTTGCGCCACAACCTGTTCGGCGGCGAATTCGTCTTCAGCGTCAGCCGCGACTTCGTGCGGCGCAATCCGATTCCGCTGTTGATCCTGGGCGGCAACGACGCGCTGCATCCGCGCGCCGTCTCGCTGGAATTGGCGCAACTGGCACCGTCCGCCACGCTGGTCGAAGACTGGAAGGGCCAGCCGCAGCGCTACCTGGACGCCATCCAGGGCTTTCTCGCACGCCATCCGGCCTGACGTCGGCAGCCGCTACGACGCCGTCAAGGCGTGGCGCGCCTGGCGGACATGGCGTTCGAGCAGGCCGCTGGCCAGGCATCCGGCCAAGGCAAATGCCACCGCCGCCCACAGGGCCCAGGTGGCGCCGGCCTTGGCGTCGAACACAAAGCACGCCGCCACGAACGCCGCGCCCGTCGTCTGCCCCAGCAGGCGGGCCAGGCCCGACAGGCCGCTGGCCACGCTGGCCCGATGCGCGGGCACGCTGAACATGATGCCGCGCTGGTTGGGCGACAGGAACAGGCCGAAGCCCGTGCCGCACAGCGCCATCGGCAGCATCACCGCCCACATCGGCGCGCCGGCCGGCAGTTCGCTCGCCGCCAGCAGGCCGGTGGCGAGCAGCGCCAGGCCGATCACCCCCAGCAGACCCGCGGAAATCCGGTCCGACCACTTGCCCGAGAACGGCGCCAGGCAGGCGCCCATCACCGGCCACGGTGCGATCAGCATGCCGATCTCGGCAATATCGCGTCCCAGCGTCTGGCTGAGCAGGAACGGCAGCGCCACCATCGCCGCGCCTTGGGCGGCGAACGCCAGCACGCACACCCACACCGCCAGAGAGAAGGAGGGCAGGCGCAGCAGGTCCAGCGGCACGATGGCGTGCGCGCTGCGGCGTTCGCGGCGCAACAGCAGCGCCCAGCACACGACGCCCAGCAGCCAGATCAGGGCCGTGCCCCAGTCCGGCTGCGCCACGCGTTCCAGGCCCATCACCGCCAGCCCGAAGGCCAGCGCGCACAACACCGCCGCGCCCGCATCCAGCGCCTTGCCGTCGCCGGGCGCCCGGGGCAGATAGCCGCCGGCCAGGGCCAGCGCCACCAGGCAAAATGGCACGTTCACATAGAACAGCCAATGCCAGCTCAGCACCGTCAGCATGGCGGACGCCAGCACCGGTCCGCCCGCCAGCGAGGCCGCCGCGATCATGGCGTTCAGGCCCATGCCGCGACCGAGCTGTTCCTTGGGATAGATGGCGCTGACCAGCGCCATGTTGCAGCCCATCAGCGCCGCGGCGGCCAGGCCCTGCAAGGCCCGCGCCGCTTCCAGCGCCCACAGCGACGGCGCCGCGCCACACCACACCGACGCCAGCAGGAACAGCCACAGCGCCGGCAGGAACACCCGCCGATGGCCGATCTTGCCGGCCAGCGCCGCCAGCGGCAGCATCGTCGCCACCATCACCAACTGGTAGATCGTGACCACGCCAATGACGTTCGCCGCGCCGACGTCCAATTGCGTGGCGATCGACGGCAGCGCCGTGTTCGTCATGGATGTATCCAGCGTCGCCATCGAGATCGACAGCGACACCGCCAGCATCGCGTAGCGGCGTTTGGCAGGCGTCAACGGGGTGGGGAAGGGGGCAGGGAAGGCAGACATCACTCACACGCAGGCAGAAAAAGATGGGCCCAAGTATGAAAGTGGCCACCCTTGCAGGGAATAGCAAAATCTGTAAAGCAGCCTTGCAGATATGAAATACTGAGCGCCTGTGACAGGGCGGCGGACCGCGGCAGCGGCTAGCGGTTGCAGATGGCCGCGGCAGATATCGGCGAAGGTGCAGGCATGGTGAACCGAACAGAAGGCATGGCATTGCTGGTGGCGGCCGTCGACCAGGGCAGTCTCAGCGGCGCCGCGCGCGTCAGCGGGATTTCGCTGGCGTCTGTCAGCCGGCATCTCAGCGCCCTGGAAGAACGCCTGGGCACGCGGCTGCTGGTGCGCTCGACCCGCATCCTGCGCCTGACCGAGGCGGGCCAGCGCTACTACGCCGAAGCCAAGCGATTGCTGGCCGAGATGGACGAACTGGAAAGCAGCATGCAGATCGAAGCGGCCGAACCGTCCGGCCGCCTGCGCGTCACGGCGCCCACGCTGTACGGCCGCGTGCATCTGCAACCCTTGCTGGCCAGGTTCCTGGTGCAGCACCCCAACGTCACGCTGGACCTGCATTTGCTCGACCGGCCGGTGAATCTGCTGGAAGAAGGCATCGACCTGGCCGTGCTGGTGGGCGACCAGCCCAGTTCCAGCCTGGTCGCCCGGCGCCTGGGATCCATCCGCTGGGTCCTGAGCGCATCGCCCGACTACCTGGCGCGTCGCGGCACGCCCGCCAGCCTGCAGGATCTGGCGCAGCACCACGACGGCCTGGTCTACAGCCACCTGGCCACGGAAGAAATGTGGACGCTGATGGACGCCGGCAAGCCGGTGACCGTCCGGATGCGCACGCGCATGCGGTCCAACACGGTAGACGGCGTCGTCACCGCGGCGGCGGCCGGGGCCGGCATCGTCTACGCCCCGGCCTGGGCCATCGCCGACCACGTCGCGGCCGGCCGGCTGGTGCCATTGCTGCCGCAATCGGAAACGCCGCCCAGGCCGGTGTTCGCGTTGATGACGCACCAACGGTTGATGGCGGGCAAGGTGCGGTCGCTGCTGGAGTTCCTGGCCAGGCACCTGCGTGAGAAATCGCTGAACGCGCTGTGAGGGGCGGGGTGCGGCTCGACCCGCGTCAAGGCAGGTCGCGGCGGAGAAGGGCCGATGATCGATGCGCCATCCGCGGCGTGCATACGATACAATAGGAATGTTATTACATTCCAACAATAGGTTCGGCCGGCTGGGCATCGCCCCGGGGCCGGTGCTGCTTCTCAGCCTTTATCGATGTCTTCCGCGTTTGACCTTCCCTCTCCGGCCAGCAGTACGCGCTTGCGTTCCATCGACGCCTTGCGCGGCCTGGTCATCGTCATCATGTTGCTGGACCACGTGCGCGAAACCTTCTTCCTGCACCATCAGGTCAGCGATCCCATGGACGTGGCCGCCACGACGCCAGACCTGTTTTTCTCGCGCCTGCTGGCGCACTTGTGTGCGCCGGTGTTCGTGTTCCTGACGGGGTTGTCGGCCTGGCTGTACGGTGCCAAGGCCGGCAGCCGCGGCGCGGCAGCGGCGTTCCTGGCCAAGCGGGGCGCCTTCCTGGTTGCGCTTGAGATCACCGTCGTGAACTTCGCGTGGACGTTTCAGTTTCCTCCCTCGGTGGTGTATCTGCAGGTGATCTGGGTGATCGGCCTGTCGATGCTGGCGTTGGCCGCGTTGCTGTGGCTGCCCCGCGCCGCGCTGACCGTCGTCGGGGTTGTGCTGATCGCCGGCCACAACGCGCTGGACGGGCTGCATTTTGCGGTGGGCGAGGCCATGCACGTGCCGTGGGCGGTGCTGCATGACCGTGGCTGGATCGGGCTGGGCGACAGCTTGCGCCTGCGCACGTCGTATCCCTTGCTGCCGTGGATCGGCGTGATCGCCCTGGGCTTCGCGGCGGGGCCCTGGTTCCAGGCGGACGTGCCGGCGCTCAAGCGGCAGCGGCGCCTGTTGGGCGTGGGACTTGCCGCCGTGCTGGGCTTTCTGGTGTTGCGGGCCTTCAATGGCTACGGGCAGGCCCAGCCCTGGGTCGCGCAGGATGACGCACTGCATACCGCGATGAGCTTTCTCAACATCACCAAGTACCCGCCTTCATTGATGTTCCTGTTGCTGACGCTTGGCCTGGGCGCGTGCCTGCTGGCGCTGGTCGAACGGGCTGCGTCCGCCGCGTGGGTACGCGTCTTGTGCGTGTTTGGCGCCGCGCCGATGTTCTTCTATCTGTTGCACCTGTATGTGCTGAAAGGCTTGTATCTGGCAGGGGAGAGCCTCTGGGGGCTGAATCAGGGCAAGTATTTCGGCGTGCCGGACATGGCCGGCGTGTGGTTGATCGCGGCGTTGCTGGCGCTGGCGCTGTACTGGCCGGTGCGCGGGTTCGGTCGCCTGAAGGCGCGGCGCCGCGACATCGCCTGGCTCAAGTATCTGTGAGGCGGTGATGGCATTACGTCGCGTTGCCTTGGGCCTGTGCGCCCTGACGACATCGTGGGGCGCCGACGCGCAGCAAGGGCCTGTCACCTTGTATGGCGTGATGGACCTGAGCTTGGCGGGATTTTCCACGCAAGAGCGCGGGACGGCGTTGAACATGCAATCGGGCGTGCAGTCCGGATCGCGCTGGGGCCTGCGCGGCAGCGAGGATCTGGGCGGCGGCCTGCACGCCAATTTCCAATTGGAAAGCGGCATCCTCGCCAACAATGGCAGGTCCGCGCAGGGCGGCCGCCTGTTTGGCCGCGCGGCATGGGTGGGCGTGTCGGGAGGCTTCGGCGAGCTTCGCCTGGGCCGTCAGACCTCGGTATCGTCCGCCACGCTGGCCAACTACGATGCGTTTCAGGCGTCGTACCTGATCACGGGCGCGCAAACGACGCTGTTGCCCTACAACGCCAATCGCGCCGACCATACCGTCGCCTACTGGAGCCCGTCCTGGTCCGGTCTGCGGGCGGGCGTGGACGTCAGCCTGGACTACGACGGCGCGGGCGGATTCCGGACATCGGCCACCAATAAGCTGTACAGCGCAGCGCTCATCTACGAACAAGCGGACTTTGCGGTGACCGCCACCTACGAAGGCGTGCGCTGGGCCGATGGCACCGCGCCATTCGCCGCCATGGCGCGGGCAGGGGGCACACGGCAACCTGACGCCTATACCTTGGCGGGGCGTGCCTCGCTGCAGGCCTTTACGTTCTATGCCGGGTGGTCCGTGATGCGCAACGGGTCGACCATTCCCGCCGTGCCGTCGCCGGGTCAGCGCGTCTATTTTCCGGGTAGCACCGTGCATGGCCTGATGGTGGGTACGGCCTGGCAGGCAGGCGTGGGTACCGTGATGGCTTCCTGGCAGGCCAGCCTGCCGACTGGCGGCGTGCTCAAGAATGAGGGCGCCACGCATGCCCAGCAGGTGTATTCGCTGGGCTACGTGCATGATCTTTCCAAGCGGACCAATCTGTACGTTGTCTATGGCCACATGCGGGGGGCCTGGAACAGCGCCTCCTGGCAGCAATCGCAGTATGCGGTGGGGATGCGGCATCGGTATTGAGGGCGGGCGCGTCCTCTTTCGACACTATTCTTACTTTACATAATATACATTATGCGAATTACGGAGCGCTTTGCGGGGGGCTACAACCGGCATCCAAGTCCCTCGATCCCATCGGGTCAAAAACTGACCGCCAACCCCACCGAAAACCCCGACACCCCCGTGCCGAACACATACCGGCCCACCAGCCGGGTCCGCGTCACGATGACGTTGTAGGCGCTGGAATCCAGTTCCAGCCCGGCGCCCACCGACGTCAGGCGGTCAAAGCCCAGCACGCCCCGCTGGTCACCCAGGAACTCGGAGTGCGTCAGTTCCAGCACGTAGCGCAGCGGCCGCTGAAGCATCGTCAGCCCTGTGGGCGCCCGGTAGCGCGCCCACAGGTTGGCCGACTGGGCGATGGCGTTGCCCTGCACGGCGGCCGAACTGGCGAAGCTCTTCAAGCGGATGTCCGAATAGCGCAGTTCCACATCCACTTCGTAGCCCGGCCGGTAATGCTCGTAGTCCAGCATCAGCGAGCCACCCAGGCCGTAGGCGTTCAGCGACCCCTTGTCCAGGAAGTTGACGTCCTGTCCGGTCTTTTGCCCCACGTACCAGCTGGCCGCGCGCAGGTCGCTGGTGACGTTGCCCAGGGCAACGTTGAAAATCGGCCGCAGCTTCAGTTCGTCGGCCAGCTTGAAATCCCAGCCGATGCCGCCCGTGGCCGATACGCTGTTCCATTTGGTCGGTATCTTGCGGGTTTCGGCGCCCTGCGACGCAATGAAGGTCGGGTCGTAGCGGCTGGCGGCCAGCACGCCTTCCAGGTAGATGGGCACCGTCTTCGAAATCGTGTCGCCGCCGCCCAGCTGGGTCATGAAGAATTCGGTCGACCCGGACGTGCTGCCGCCGCCCGCCCCGATCGACAGCGAACTGGTGGTGATGTCCGGCACGATGGACAGCGACATGATCGCCAGCACGCCGTTGGCGCGCTTTTGCAGATCGTCGTGGTTCAACCTGACGGTGGGTTGCGCGGCGGCGTCCGCGCCCAGGGCGAAAACGTGCGCCGCAATCAGCCAGGCCTGCAAACGTCTGATCATGATGGCCTCGGGCGGAGTCACGGCGTGGCGGGCATGGCGCCGCCCATCGCCTGGCGCTGAGCCAGCAGCAAGGCATCGCTCTGGTCGATGCGGATGGCGCCGATCCGCGGAAACTCGAAGTCGATGATGATGTACAGCGCAACGGTCATCACCAGTGCATAGATCATCTGGTGAAACAAGGTGGCGCGCCTGGCCTGCGCCAGATTCAGGCCGATCAGGCAGGCGCAGATCAGGGCCAGGAAACCCAGGAACAGATACGTCATGATCGGCGGATGGACCTTCTGGGCGACGGTCTGGGCGGTCGATACGTCGAACATGTCGTTCACGGCGGCAATGTAGGACGCGGCAAACGGCGGCGCGGTGTTGCGGGTGGCGGCAATGGAACGGGCCCAGATGTCCTGTTGCAGCGCGCCCGCCCGGGCGGCAATCTGCTCGCGGCGTTCCAGGTCGGCCACATGCCGGTAGTAGTTGACGCGTTCGTCGACGTAGCGCCGGAATTGATCGCGCAACTGGGGCTGGTCCACGGTGTCGAGCAGGTCGATGCGCAACCAGGCGGTGCCGATGGCGTTGACCTCGGTCACCAGCAGGTTGCGCCGGTCCGCCATGCGCTGCGCGGCGCCGGAAAAGGTGAACGCGATCAACAGGCCCAGCAAGGCAAACACCGAGGCCTCGATGGCGGCGGATCCCGCCTTGCCGTGGTCATCCGGATCGCCGTGGCGGCCCAGGGCCTGCCCCAGGCGGATGGCGGCGAGCAGCAGAAAGAAAAAGACGACGGCGCCGGCCGCGAGCACAAGGGAATAGTTCAAGATGCCACTCCTACGCGGGGTCGATGTTGAGGGATGCGTCTGCCTGCCATAGCGTGACCCGGTCACGCCCGGCCCGCTTGGATTGATACAGCGCCTGGTCGGCGCGCTGGATGATGGCCTGGGGCGATGCGCCCTGCTGCGGCCACAGCGCCACGCCGACCGACACGGTGACCGGGCCGACACCCTCTGGCATCGCCCTGCCCGCCACGTTCCTGCGCAGGCGCTCGGCCGCCTGCCGCGCCGCCTGCGCCGACGCCACGGGAACGAGCGCCACGAATTCCTCGCCGCCCACCCGGAACGGGCTGTCCGGCTGCCGCACGCTGTCTGCCAAGGCCTTGGCCACTGCGATCAGCACCTGGTCGCCGGCCGGATGCCCGTGGGTGTCGTTGATCTGCTTGAAATGGTCCAGGTCCAGCGCGATGACTGCAAAGGGCTCGCCGGCCGCGACCAGCGCGTCGATCCGCTCGCGCATGGCGCGGCGGTTCAAGAGCCCGGTCATGGGGTCGGTCATCGATTGGGTGTTCAGCCGGCCGACCTCGTGCCGATGCTGGGCAACGGTGGCCGCCAAGGCCTGGCGCAGGCGGTCGGCCTCGAAGTACCAGGTCTTCATGGACAAGGCGCGGGCGCCGTCTTCGCCCACGGCGCCCGCGCTGTCCAGGGCGCGCGCCAGGCGGGACAGCGGTCGGGCAATGGCGTAGGCCAGGACGCACACCAGCAGCAGGGTCAGCGCCACGGCAGGAATGGCGAACCGCAGGGATTCGCCGAGCAGGGTCTTGACGGGAGACAGCGCCAGGTCGAGCGGCCGTTGCACCACCACGGCCCATTTGCCGCGGGTCATGGCCGCATAGCCCACCAGCATCCGGCCGTCCGACGCCGTCTGAACGTCGACGGCGCCCGACGGTGCGTTGGGCGCCAACCGCGCCCGCAGCGAAGCGATCAGGCGGGTGTCGGGGCCGCTGTCGCCATGGTGATACAACACCTGGCCCGCGACGTTGACCAGGTACACCGACGTGCCGTCGGCATACGCATGGCGGCCGATCAATCCGTCCAATCGGCTGCCGCGGTCCAGGATCACCACCGCCGCCAAGAATCCTTTCGGGGTGCCGGCGGGCCCGATGATCGGCTCCACCAAGGTCAGCGCGCCGAACCCGGTGTCCGCCAAGCAGCAAGGCATCACCCAATCCCCTGCCCGCAGTTGGCTCACGCCTAGCGCGGCCAGGGTGTCGACGCCGGCCAGGGGCTTGGGGGTCGGCTCGGACCGGGCCGTGATGGCGCCGGCGGCGTCCGCCAGCAACACGGCGGAAACGCCTTGGGCGGACCCGGCCAACTGCGACAGGTCGACCGCGGACGGCGCCGCCGCAGTGGCCGCCAGCCTCGGCACGCCGGCCTGAAGCTGCCGGTGCAGCGCGTCCACGTACAGGTCAATGACCTCGGCCAGCTTTTCGGCGTAGGCCCGGTTCGAATCCAGCGCATTCTTGATGACCTGCGCCTTCTGCACCTGGTAGCCGGCAAAGAGCGCGTTGGAAAACCCGATGACCACGCTGGCGACGGCCAGCGCGATCAGGACGGTCAGCAAGCTTGTTTTGCGTCGTGTGGCCATCGGGTCCCCTGCCCTCACCGTCCGTGATTGCCTTACCGGGCCGCCCCGCCCATGAACCAGCGCAGATAGGAGTTGTCGCGGCTGGCGGCCGCCAGCCGGCCTGCAGTGCGCGCCCAGGCCTCGCGGTTGCCGTCGTAGGCAGCCAGGGCGCTTTGGTAGAACAGGTCCAGCGTGTCGCGCTCGCGCTCGATGCCCTGCGCCAGGGCGGGGTCTGCACCCGCCAGCGGGGCCGGACCCCGCAGCGCCAGCAGCGCCGGCAGCGTGCGTGAAATCTCGCGCGGACGCACCCAGCTTGCGTATTCGATGGCCGGCCTGTCGTCGGTCACGGCGGGCGTCGCGCCGGCGAAGCGGGCCAAGCCGTCACGGTCGGTGACCCAGGTGGCCAACAGGGCCGCGGGCGAGGCCACGCCCACCTCGGCAAGCGCCGCGGCCACGGGCGGCGCGGCAAAACGGCTGGCGATACGCGCCGCATCCAGGGGCAGCGGATCCATCGACCCTACCAGCAGCATTTCATGCAGTTCGGTCGTCCACAAAGACGCATGCGGGAACACGTTGATGAAACTGGCCACCAGCGCGCGGGTGTCGTCCAGGTTCTGCGTGGGCAGCGGCAGCCACTGCGCGACGATGCCCTGCGGTTGCAGGCGCGAGGCCGCCAGCGCATAGAAATCCTGCGAGTACAGGTTGACCACGCCGGCCGCCGATGGCGGCGGCGGTTCGAGCGTGATGAGGTCGTAACGTTGCGCGTTGCCCAGCAATTCACGGCGACCATCGCTGATACGCCGTTCCAGGCCCGGATCTTGCACGGCGTCATAGCTGCCCTGGAACACGGGCGCCGCATGCAGCACCGCGGGCAGCAATTCCGCCACGACGCGATGCTCCAGCCCCGGATAGCGCGACAAGGCGCCCGCCGTGATGCCGGTACCGTAGCCGATCACGAGGGCCGAGCGCGGTTCGCCCGCATGCACGATCAGCGGCAGCAGCGCCTGCAAGCGCATATAGCGCAGCGACGGCATGGCGTCGCCGGAATTGGAGACGCCCTGTATGTAAAGGCGGCGAAAGCGCTGTTCGCCCTGCCCTTGTTCCACCACGGCCACGGTGCCGCCATGGTTTTCTTCGTAGAACACCAGATCGGCGTCCTGCGCGCCCGGCAGCAGGCGAGCCAGGTGGTTGACCGGCAGCGATACGCCCAGGATCACGGCCGCGCCGGCCAGGGCGACGCCCAGGCCCTGGGCCATCGACGACGCCGGGCGCGCCTGCCAGATCGCGACCGCGCCCACGATGCAGGCGGTGACCGTCAGCAGCGCCAGGCTGCGCACCGTGCCCAGCTGGGGCAGCAGGACAAACCCGGTCAATGCGGTGCCGGCAATGCCGCCTAGCGTGTTGCAGGCCAGCACCGCGCCTGCGCCCTGCCCGCGGCGCTGCGGCGGCACGGCAATGCGCAGCACGGCGGGGAACGCCGCGCCCAGCAGCAGCGTGGGTAGCAGCACCACGGCGCCTGCGGCCACCGCAAAGCGGGCGCTCATGCCGGCCAGGGGGCTGCCCGTCCAGCCCAGGATGGCCGCTTCGGCCAGCCCCTGGGCACCGATCAGCCAGCGCCCCAACAACGCGGTTTCGACCAGCGCCAGCAGGCCGGCGCCGGCAACCAGGAACCCAAAGACGCGCCACGGGTCGCCCAGCGCGCGTTCCCGGCGGACGTACAGCGCGGCGCCGAGTGTCAGCCCGGCCAGGTACACCGCCAGCACGATCGAAAACGCGAAGGCGCGGGTGCTCATGAACGGCACCACCATTTGCGACCAGAGCACCTCGTACCCCATCGCCACGGCGCCGGCGACGGCGTACAGGCCCAGCGCCAGCCTGGCCTGGCCAGACATCGCTTCCCGCGGGTCGTGCACGCGGGGTGGCGCCGGCTCGTGGACCGCGTCGGCATGGCGTCGGTCCAACGCCCAGGCTCCCGCGGCCGCCGCCAGATTCAGGCAGGCCGCCGCCCAGGCGCTGCCGCGCACGCCCAGGGCCGGAATCAGGAAAAAGGCCGGCAACAGCGCGCCGATGATCGCGCCACCGGTGTTGGCGGCATAGAGCGTGGCGCCCGCTCGGCCGATGCGCGCGGCACCCGTGGCGCGCAACAGCACGGGCAAGGTGCCGCCCATGAAAAACGGTGCGATGCCCACGATCACGACAATGGCCAGCCACGCCAGGGCGGGGCTGACCGCCTCGCCTTGGGCAAAGGCAGCGGCGCCCTGCCCCAGCGCCAGCGTGACGCCGATGCCCAGCACGGCGATCGTCACTTCAATGGCCGCGTACAACCGGAACGGACGCGCACTGGCATCCGCGCGGCGGCCCAGCACCCAGCTGCCCGCAGCCAGGCCCAGGAAAAAAGCCCCGACCGCTACCGCGATGGCATGCACTTCCACGCCGACAATCAGCGACAGCTGCTTGATCCACAGAATCTGGAAGACCAGCGCCGCGACGCCCGACAGGGCCAGCAAGGCGACGGCCGGCCACAAGGCCGTGCCGGCGTGCGACGTCTCGCCCACGTTGTGTAGCGCCGCCATCGGGCGCACGGATGTTGTCATCGTCGGGTCCTTGTCCTTAAAGGGGGGGCAATGCGCGGATGCGGCCGCAAGCCGCATCCGCCGGTCACACCCTACTTGCCTTGCTTCTTGGCCTGCTCTTCGAAGTACGCGTCGATCTGCTTGTCCACCGCCTTCTGCACCTGGTCGGTGCTGAAGCTGGGCGGATTCTGGCTGGGCGGCCATTCAATGAAGGTCTGCAGGAATTCGCCCGCCTTGGCCGAGCCGACGAAGGCCAGATAGGCGTTCTTGGTCAGCCAGTCGTTGTACTGATCGGACACGATATCGGCGCGTTCATAGGGGTCCATGCGCAGGTTGAACACCTTGGGCACCCGCAAACACACGAACGGTTCCTTCCATACCGCGAACCCGCCCGGCGCTTTCTGCTCGCAGAACACCACCTTCCAGTTCTCGTAGCGCATCGCGACCAGCAAGCCGTCGTCGTTGAAGTAGTAGAAGTCTTCACGGGCGCTCTTGGGGTCCTTGCCGGTCAGGTACGCCAGCTGGTTGTAGCCGTCCAGGTGCACCTTGTAGTCGCGATTGGCGCCGTTGGGCCGCCAGCCCTTGAGCAGCCGTTCCTTTACGCCGTCGTCCCCCGCCGCGGCCAGCAGGGTCGGAAACCAGTCCATGCCGGAGACGATGTCGTTCTTGACCGTGCCAGGTTCGATGTGGCCCGGCCAGCGGATCATCGCCGGCACGCGGAAGGCGCCTTCCCAGTTGGTGTCCTTTTCGCTGCGGAACGGGGTGGTGGCGGCGTCCGGCCAACTGAACTGGTTGGGGCCGTTGTCCGTCGTGTAGATCACGATGGTGTCCTTGGCGATGCCCAGGTCGTCCAGCTTTTTCAACAGCTTGCCGACGTCCTGGTCATGCTCCCACATGCCGTCGGCGTAGTCGTTGCCGGGCATGCCGCTCTTGCCCTGGTGTTCCGGCCGGATGTGGGTGAACAGGTGCATACGGGTGGTGTTCATCCACACGAAGAACGGCTTGTCTTCCTTGCCGTGCTTGTCCAGGTAGTCCAGCGCGGCGCCGACGGTTTCGTCGTCGATGGTCTCCATGCGCTTGGTGGTCAGTGCGCCGGTGTCCTCGACCTTGCCGTCGGCCGACGCCTTGATCACGCCACGGGGCTTGTAGGCCTGGACCACGGGGTCTTTCGAGTTCTTCGGGAAATAAGGGCGCTCGGGTTCTTCCTCGGCATTCAGGTGGTACAGATTGCCGAAGAACACGTCAAAGCCATGCTTGGTGGGCAGGTACTCGTCGCGGTCTCCCAGGTGGTTCTTGCCGAATTGTGCGGTGTTGTAGCCCTGCGCCTTCAAGGCGGTGGCAATGGTGATGTCGCGGTCCTGCAAGCCGACCGGAGCACCCGGTACGCCGACCTTGGACAGGCCGGTGCGGCGGGCGGACTGCCCGGTGATGAAGGTGGACCGCCCCGCCGTGCAGCTGTTCTCGGCGTAGTAGTCGGTGAAGATCGCGCCCTCGTTGGCGATGCGGTCGATGTTCGGCGTGCGGTAGCCGACCACGCCGCGTGTGTAGGCACTGATATTGGCCTGGCCCACGTCATCGCCGAAGATGACGAGAATGTTTGGTTTCTTTCCAGACGTCTGCCCTGATGCGCCGGACTGCGCACTCTGGGCCTGCGCGTACGCACCGCCCATTGCCGCAAGCCCGCTGGCGGCCACCAGCGCCGCTCCCAACCATCGTCTTGCATTCATGACTGCTCTCCTCGCCCACAGGGGCCGTATGTACTCCCGGGTCATGCTCCTTCAAGGCTTTTCGAACGCGTATACCCGACGCCATTCCGTTTTCATGTCCACGACCGTCCAGCCGCTGCGGCGCGCTTCGTCCAGCGCGCGGTCCAGCCGGCCGATGTCGGAATCGCGGTCGTAGGCCCATTCACGCTCGGCATCGGTGTGGTGGACGATGCCGGCAAAGCGCTTGCCGGGGCCAGCGGCGGTCCACTGCAGCATCTGCAGGTCGCCGTCGGAATTGCCGAACGCCAGCAGCGGGCGCCGGCCGATGTAGCGCTGGATAGCCACCGGCTTGCCGGGGCCGTCGTCGTTGAATTCCAGCTTGCCCTGGCGCCACAGCACGGGCTGGCCGCCGCGCTGCTCGAACGTGGTGACGAAGCTGCTGCCGATGACCTGTTCGGGCGGTATGCCGTAGGCGGCCTGGGCCCAGGGGCGCATGAATTCCGTTTCGCCGCCGGACACGATGTAGGTCTTGAAACCCTTCGCGCGCAGGTAATCCAGCAATTCACGCATCGGCGCATAGGTCATCGCGGTGTAGGGCTGGTTGAAGCGCGGGTGCCGGGCGGTGGCCGTCCATTGGGTGACGCTTTGGGTGAAGTCGTCCACGCTCATCTGCGTGTGGGTGGCGCCGATGATCTTGAACAGGCCCGCCTGGCCCGACTTGGCCAGGGCGGCCTTGTCGTCATTGAGGGCCGCCTTGAATGGCTGGCGCGTCGTCCATTCGGGATGCCGCGGCGCCATGGCCTTGATGCGGTCCAGGGCGAACAGCACCTGGAAGTACAAGGGCTGTTCGGACCACAGCGTGCCGTCGTTGTCGAACACGGCAATGCGCGCGTCGGTCGCCACGAAGTCCGGGCTGCCCGGTTGCGTCACGGCCTGCACGAAGTCGAGGATGGCGGTGCGCGATGGCCCCTCGTTCCAGGAAGGCAATGTCGCCGCGGGCGTAACCGCCTTCTGGGGCGAGGCACAGGCGGCCAGCAGCAACATCGCCGCGATGCCGGCCCATCGTGCCGCCCAGCGCCGAGCCCGCCGTTCAAGGGTCGCTTGCATCATGCACTCCCATGCGCCTCGGGGCGCGGTTGCGGTTCGCCGGGCGTTTGCGGATTCAACGCGTCGGGCAAGGAATAAGGGGCAATCGGCCTGCGCCGCGTTCGCCAGGTGTGCCGCCAGGCCCGCGACGCGCGGGACAGCGCGTGGCGCCATGCTGCGTTCCTGGACGGTTCGGCATAGGCGCCCCGCAACGCATCTGCCGCCGTGCGGCGGGCGTCAGCCCCCAAGGGCGCCACGCCCGAGCGCACGTCGTGCGCGCCGGCCGCCAGGCGCAGCCAGCGATAGAAGGCGCTCAACGAGGCGGTCTGGCCGCGGGCCTCGCGCTGCCAGGCGCGCCAATGCCAGGCTTCGCTCGCGCGTCTTGCCGCCCGCGCGTGTTCGGCACGCTGGCGCAATCGGCTGCCCAGCCGCCGCCAGCGCGGCCAGATCAGCCACACCAGGGCAATGGCCGCCAGCAGCGCCGCGCCCCATTGCACCCAGGCCGCCGGAATCACCCAACGCAAGCCGTGGCGCAACCGGGCCAGATCGTCGGCCAGCGAAAATGGCGGCGTCGCCTTCGGCGCGGCGGCCACCAACACGTCGCGCCCGGGCAGTTGCGCCTGCGCCGGCAGGCCGGTGGCGTCATCGCGCCATCGCACCGTGATGGGCGGCAGGCCGAAGGAACCTGCCGCTTGCGCCACGTAATCGGCGCGGTCGATGCGCTGCCCACCCACGAATTGGCCCCGGCCGTCGTCCAGCGGCGTCACCTCGGGTTCTCGCGGGTAGCGCTTGAAGCCGGGCACGTCCGGCAGGCTGACGGCAGGCAGCATCAGCGCCTGCACGCCGGGCGCCCGTTGGGTGATGGCCCGTGTGATGCTGCCGCCGACCACGAGCGGATCGGGCGCCAGGGAGAAATCCTGCGATACCGTCAGCTTGCCCGATACCAGGCCCGGCTCGTCTGTCGCGGCCGGCGCGGCCACCGGCAATGACAAGGGCTGGCTCGATCCGGATGCGATGTCGTTGTGCGGTCCAACCTGCGCGGTCACCGCCAGCGCCGGCACCTGCACGGTGCCGGCCGCCGTCGGGCTGAGCAGGTAGGTGTATCGCAGCCCGCTGTAGGCCACGCCATCGATGGTGTCGCGCCGCAGTTCGCCCTGCCCCGTCGGCGGCGTGACCGCGATGCCAGGCAGGTTCAGCGCGGGCAGCTGCGGCGGCTGCGTGAACCAGGTGGGCGTCATGACGTCCAGGTGCAGCTGCAACGTCGTGCCGATGCGCACCTGGGCCGGCGCTTGCAGGCTGGCGGTCACGCGCAAGGCAGGCGCGGGCTGGGGTTGGGGTTGCGCGAACGCGGTTTGGGCGAACGCCACGCCGGATAGCGTCAGCGCCAGCAAGCACGCCAGGTTGCGCCATGGCGAGGGTCTGCGCCAGGTCGTCACGGGCGCACCCCTGCTGCGTTTGTCGGGGCCTTGGTGGCCGAATTCGCGGCGGAATGCGTTGCGGCCTCTTCCACCGCGAACCGGCCGCGCAGGAACCGGGCCGGCGACAGCGTCAGGTTGCTCAGCCATTGTTCTTCCGACGCCGCCTGCGCCACGGGTGCAGCGGTCTTCTGGCCCTGCTTGGCAGACTTGTCGGCGATGGTCTGGTCGGGCCGCTCGGCCTGGTCACCCTGAGCCTCCTGAGTCATCGACGCCAGCATTCGCTCGACGATGCCGCGGTTGACCAGGGCGGCGTCCCAGCCTGGCGCCAGCGCCAATGCCCGGTCGTAAGCGGCCAACGCCGCATCGTATTGCCGCAGACGCGTCTGCGTGTTGCCGACGTAGAACTGGCCTTCGGCGGTGTCCAGCTTGGAAAACGCGGCGAGCGCGGCGGTGTAGTCCCCCGCCTGGTACGCCGCCCGGCCCTTCCAATACGGGTCCTGGAAGCGTTGCGCGGCCGCGTCGTAATGGCCTTGATCAAATGCCAGGCGGCCTTGCTGGTCCGCGGTCAGGAAGGCATCGGCCAGCGGATTGGCGCGCGTGTCCGTGGGCGCGGCCAACGAGACGGCCAGCACAACGGCGGCCGTCCAGCCGACATTCCAGCCGCGCCGCACGGCCAGCAACGCCAGCAAGGCCAGCGGCCAGCACAGCCAATAGCCCGCGTCGCGCCAGTGAATGGCGCCCGACCGGGCATCCTGCACTGCCTGGAAATGCTGTTGGGCGTGCAGCGTAATCCAGTCCAGGTCGTCCGGCCCGAGCGTCAGGCTGCCCAGCGGCGCGCCCGCGGCGTTGGCCAGGCCCCGCAGCGCTGCCTGGTTCAGGCCGGTCTGCCCCACGGCCATCACCAGCACCTGCAGATCCTCCGCTTTCTGCGCGCCCTGGCGCACGGCGTCGAACTGGCTGGCATCTGCCCCATCGGTGAGCAGCAGCAAGGTACCGCCGGCACGTTCGGCGACCAGCACTTGCGCCGCCAGCGCGATGGCACCGGCCGCATCCCTGCCCTGCGGCCCGATCAGGTCGGATGCCAGCGCCTGGGCAAACAGGTCCAGCAATGCGGCGTCGTCGGTGGGCGGCAAGACCAGGTGGCTGCTGCCGGCATAGGCGATCAGGCCGGTCTTGGCGCCCGCGCGCCGGGCGGCCAGGTCGCGCACCAGGTGCTTGGCGGCTTCCAGCCGCGACGGCGGCACGTCGGGGGCGTCCATGGACGCCCCCAGGGCCACGGCGACGATCAGCGGCGCCACGTTGTCCAGGAAATCGGGCTGGTCGCGCTGCCACGTCGGGCCGGCCGCGGCCAGCGAACCGAAGGCCAGGATGGCGGCCAGCGCATCGATCGGACGCGGCCCGCGGCTGCCCGGCGTGCGCACGAGCAGGTACGGCAGGAGCGCGGGCGCGATCCGGCTGCCCCGGCCGGCGGCGTCCCGGTCGCCTCGGCAGGACCCCCATGCCAGGGCGGTCGCCAGCAGGCCCAGCAGCCACCACGGGCGCAGGAAATGAAAGGCGCTCAGGTCGACGTCCATGAGGCCTCCTCGTTGCGTACGTGGCGGTCGGCGCGCAGGCGTCGGCCCGCCAGCGCGGCAATGCCGTGCCAGGCGATCAACAGGGCCAGCGCCAGGCCGAGCGGCAACCAGAAATAGTCGCGCTTGGGCTGGTGCCGCAGCGTGTTCACTTCCTGAGGGGTGATGCGGTCCAGCGTGGCGTACACCGCTTGCAGGCTGGCCAGGTCCTGTGCCTTGAAGAATTGCCCGCCGGTCGTCCGGGCAATGCCTTGCAGCACGTTGAAATCCACCCGGTCTTCGCCGGTGGCGGCCGGGTCGCCGATGCCGATGGTGTGCACCGTGATGTGGTGCGTCTTGGCCAGGGCGGCGGCGCGCGCGGGCGGCACGGCGCTGCCCGTGTCGTTGCCGTCGGTCAGCAGGATCAGCACCTTGTCCCGTTCCTTGGCCGCGTCCAGCATGCGGATGCCCAGCCCGATGGCATCGCCCAGCGCCGTGTTGGGCCCGGCCATGCCGACCTCGGTGCGGTCCAGCAGCAGGCGCAGCGCAACGTGGTCTTCGGTCAGGGGCGCTTGCGGATAGGCGCCCGTGCCGAACACGATCAGCCCCAGCCGGTCGTTCGCCCGCTTGTCGATGAAGTCGGCCACCACCGCCTTTACGGCCTGCCAACGGCTTTGCGCCCGTCCCTGCGGGTCGCGGAAATCGGCGGTGTCCATCGACTGCGAGATATCGACGGCCAACAGCACGTCGCGCACCGCCTGCGTATGCGTCAGCGGCGGCTCGACCCACTGCGGCCGCGCCAGCGCCAGCACCAGCAGCAGCCACACCGCCACATTGAGCCAGAGCTGGCCGCGCCGGGTGCGCACGCCGGGGCGGGACGGCGTCTGCCCCGTGAGCGCGGCGACGGTATCGAAGAACGGCACGCGCAGCGCGCTGCGGGGCTGCACGTACGCCGGCAGCCAGCGATAAGCGGCCAGCGCCAGGGGCGCCGCGGCGAGCAGCCAGGGATACTCAAGGCGCCACATGGTGATTCACCATCCAGGTGCGACAGGACTGGATCAACTGCGCCAGCGAGGCGCTGTCCAGCTGGCGCACGGCGTCGTCCGACGCATAGGCCAGTTGGGTCAGCAACTGCGGTGCATCGCCTGGAAAGCCCTGCCCCGCGCCGCGTTCCAGGTACGCAAGCCAGGCGTCGCCGCTCAGCGGCGCCACCTGGGCGCGCGCCGAGGCAGGTTGCGCCGCCAGCGCCGTCCGCTTGAGCAAGGCCGGCAGGCCACGCGCCGCCAACGGGTCGCTGGCCGCAATCCGCGCCAACTGGTTCAATGCCGCCAGGCCTTGGCGTCGATAGCGGTTGCGACGATGGCGGCGCCAGCCGACCCATGCCGCCCAGGCGCTGCCGGCCAACAGCAGCAGCGCCGCCACGGCCCACCCCCACGTTTGCGGCCAATAGGACACGGCGGCCGGCAACGGCAGCTCGCGCAACTGATCCAGGCCGGGCAATGCGTCGCTCATGCGTGCGCTCCGGTGGTCGGCGTCACGGCCTGCCTGCCGAGTTCGCGGCGCAATTGCAGGCTTTCATCGTCCGCCGTGTCGATGGACAGCAGCGGCACGCGGCTGCGGCGCAGCAGTTGCGCCACCTGCCGCAGGCGGCCACTGAAGAAGTCGGCCAGCGGCTGCCTTTCCCGCCGGCGGCCCACGGCAATTTCCAGCTGCACTTCCCCCTGCGTGACCACCATGCGGCCGGCGCTGGGCAGCTGCTGCGCCATGGGATCGAACACCAGCATCGCCAGCACGTCATTGTGGGCCGCCAACAGGCGCAGCGCGCGCAGCGTGGCCTCGTCGGCGCCCGCGAAGTCGCTGATGACGCAGACCAGGCAATCATGCGGCGCGGTGGCCAGCGCACCGCGCAGCGCGGCATTCAAGCCCTGCGCGGCGGGCACGTCGGGGCCGTCGGCCGACAACGCCGCGTTGGCGCGCGCCACCTCGGCCAGCAGCGCCCGTACCCGGTCGCGGCTGCGCAGCGGCTTGAAAGCCCTGATGCCACGGTCGTCGAACACCAGTCCGCCGACGCGGTCCCCGCCCCGATAGGCGATCCAGGCGGCCAGCGCCGCCAGCCGGGCCGCGACGGCGCACTTGAAGGCGCGCACGGAGCCGAAGTACATGCTCATGCGCTGGTCCACGACGATCAGGGCCGGCCGGTCCCGTTCTTCGGTATAGGCGCGCACCAGCGGCTTGCCATAGCGCAAGGACGCGCGCAAATCCAGGCGCCGCAGGTCGTCGCCCGCCACATAGCGGCGCAGTTCCGCGAAATCCAGCCCCCGGCCGCGCAGGCGCGATCCGTGCGGCCCGGCCAACACGCTGCTCAAGGGCTGCCGGGCGGTGAACGACAGGCCGACCGCCGCCGCTTCCAGGGCGATCAGTTCGGCCAGCGGCGGATGGACGGGATGCGGCGCGGGGCTCATGGCGCTTCCTAGGCCGGGACGGCCACGACGTCCAGCATCCGGTCGATGACCTGTTCGGCGGTGACGCCATCGGCCACGGCGTCATAGGACAGGTGCAGGCGATGCCGCAACACCGCATGGGCCACGGCGCGCACATCGTCCGGCGTACTGAAGTCCGCGTCCGCCAGCCAGGCATGGGCCCGGGCGGCCCGATCCAGCGCAATCGCGCCGCGCGGGCTGGCCCCCACCTGTATCCAGCGCGCCAGGTCGGCGTCGTAGTCGCCCGGCCGCCGCGTGGCGTTGACCAGATCCACGGTGTAGCGGTCCACGGCCGGCGCCACGTGTACCGCGGCGGCGGCCTGGCGACAGGCCAGCAGGGCGTCCTGGGTCAGCGGCGCGTCGTCGTCACCGCCCTGCTCCGGCATGCTTCGCAGCAATGCCAGCATGGCCATTTCGTCCTCGGCGCTGGGATAGTCCAGCCGGATCTTCATCAGGAAGCGGTCCATCTGCGCTTCGGGCAGCGGATACGTGCCCTCTTGCTCGATCGGGTTCTGCGTGGCCAGCACCATGAACAGCGCGGGCATCTTGCGGGTGTGGCCGCCCACGGTGATCTGCCGTTCTTCCATGGCCTCGAGCAGCGCGGACTGCACCTTGGCGGGTGCGCGATTGATCTCGTCGGCCAGGATCAGGTTGCCGAACAGCGGGCCAGGCTCGAACGCAATCTGGTTGCGCCCCTGCGCGTCCTGGCGCAGCACGTCGGCGCCGGTGATGTCCGACGGCAGCAGGTCGGGGGTGAACTGAATGCGGCTCATGTCCGCCGCCAGGTGTGCGGCCATGGCCTTGACCATGCGGGTCTTGGCCAGCCCGGGCAGGCTTTCGAGCAGCACGTGCCCGTCGGCCACCAAGGCGATCAGCAGGTGGCGCACCACCTGCGCCTGGCCCAGCACGTCTCGGGAAATTGCCGCTTCCAACGCCAGAATGCCATTGCGCAACGCCATGGGTATCCCTTCGTCAAACGCACACCTGTACGGGTCGCCCGGGCTGCGGGCGAGGCATCAACGGCTGGCCACGTGCCCTGGACGGGTCTGGGCCTGCTTCCATTGGTCGGGCGTCATCACCGTGCGAAAGCCCAGGTGCGACATGCCGTTCAACGGATCCGTGCCGCGCCGGGCGCTGGCCCGGTAGCTGATGCAGTACGTGTCGCTGCACAGGAACGAACCGCCGCGCGTCACCCGTTTGGGGGCCGACACGGGGACGTTGGCGTCGTCGGGATCAAAGCTGTCGGCCGGGCCGGCGGGGTCCTGCGGCGGCTGACGGTATTGCGCCTGGATGCGGAACGCATCCGCGCGATACCAGTCGGCGGTCCATTGCCACACATTGCCGGCCATGTCGTACAGGCCATACGCGTTGGGCGGAAAACTGCCGACGGGCGTCGTGCCCACCTGGATCTTCTCGTCCTTGACCACCGGGAACGGCTGCTGCTGTTGCGTGTCCCAGATATTGGCCATGGGCTTGCCTTGCGGGCTCAGTTCATTGCCCCAGGCATAGGTGGCCTGTTCCAGCCCGCCGCGCGCGGCGAATTCCCATTCCGCCTCGGTCGGCAGGCGCTTGCCGGCCCATTTGGCGTAGGCCTGCGCGTCTTCGTACGACACCTGCACGACCGGGTGGTCGTCCTTGCCGTCGATGGAACTGCCCGGGCCTTGCGGATGGCGCCAGCTGGCGCCCGGAATGAAGCGCCACCAGCGGCTGTAGTCGCGCAGCGAGACCTCGGACGCCGTACCGACGAAAACCATGGCGCCAGGCACGAGCAGCCGGTCGTCGGGGCGCGGGGTGCCCGGCGGCAGCTGGACCTTCAGGTCTTCCCAGCGGGGTTTCTGTTCGGCCGTCGTGACATACCCGGTGGCGTCGACGAAACGGCGGAATTCCGCGTTCGTCACATCGTGGGTGTCCATCCAGAAGCCGCTGACCCGCACGCGATGCGGCGGCAATTCATTGGGCTGCGACAGTTTATGGTCGTTGCCCATGCGGAATTCGGCGCCCGGAATCCAGGCCATGCCCGCCGGCCCCTGCTTGCCGTCACCGAGCGTGACGGTCGGCGCACCGGGCTTCGAGGGGGTGCCGGTGCTGGCCACGTAAGCGCCCAGGGCGCTTGCGCCAAGCAGTATGCCAACCACCGTTAAACCGACTTTCAGTTGTTGCTTCACGTGCCCCTCCGTACTTCCGTGGAAACGAAACGGTGCGCTCTGGCCGAGCGCTTTTGGGTATCACGAATGGCTTATCGCTTTGAAGCTGAAACAGGACTGCGTCTGGCGGGTCTGGGTTGCGTCGCATTAATGCCGAAATGGCTGCCCACATTATCTGAACGGCAAATGGCGAGGCTGACTTTTGTTAGCGCTCGCAACGCAGGACATTGTCGGGAATACCCGAATTTTCATAGGGAACGCATCGAAAAACAGGCTTGGGCCTGAATATTATTGTTACGCAAATATTGCGAATATCGCACGAATCCTCGCATTCCGTTCGCGGCGAGAAATGGCAACGACAAACTGGAAAATCGTTTGGGAGTCGATTATTGCGTAGCGCCCGAGATAATCGGCGCCAGCCGCCGGACGATTATCTCGGACCGCACGAGCGGCCCGGCAAGATTGCCGCGCCGTCCTCACCCGCAGGCTTGCGCCCGCCTGCCCGATCAGTAGTCGTCGCTTTCGCCGCGGCGATTGCCGCCGGTGATCGGCCCGGTGCCCAGGATGTGCAAGGCCACGGCCTCGGCGACCTTCATGCCGTCGATGGCGGCCGACATGATGCCGCCCGCGTAGCCGGCGCCTTCACCGGCCGGGAACAGGCCATTGGTGTTCATGCTCTGGAAGTCGTCGCGGCGCGTGATGCGCAGCGGCGACGAGGTGCGCGTTTCCACGCCGGTCAGCACGGCGTCGCGCATGGCGAAGCCCTTGATCTGGCGTTCGAACGCGGGCAAGGCTTCGCGGATGGCGGCAATGGCGTAGTCCGGCAGGCTGGTCGACAGGTCGGTCAGCTTGATGCCGGGTTTGTACGACGGCGTCACGCTGCCCAGCGCGGTCGACGGGCGGCCGTCCAGGAAGTCGCCCACCAGTTGCGCCGGGGCGCAGTAGTCGCGGCCGCCCAGTTCATAGGCACGGGCTTCCCAGTGGCGCTGGAAGTCGATGCCGGCCAGGGGCGACGCATCGATGCCGGGATAGTCCTTGGGCTGGATGCCCACCACGATGCCGGCGTTGGCGTTGCGTTCGTTGCGCGAATACTGGCTCATGCCGTTGGTGACCACGCCGCCGGGTTCGGATGCCGCCGCCACCACGGTGCCGCCCGGGCACATGCAGAAGCTGTACACCGACCGGCCGTTGGCCGCGTGGTGCACCAGCTTGTAGTCGGCCGCGCCCAGCACCGGGTGGCCAGCGCTGGGGCCGAAGCGCGCGCGGTCGATGAGCGACTGCGGATGCTCGATGCGGAACCCCAGCGAAAACGGCTTGGGCTCGATGAACACGCCGCGCGCATGCAGCATGCGGAAGGTGTCGCGGGCACTGTGGCCCACGGCCAGCACCACATGGCGGGCCGCGATGAACTCGCCATCGGCCAGGCGCACGCCGCGCACCTGGCCGTCCTCGATCTCGATGTCGTCGACGCGGCTTTCAAAGCGGAACTCGCCGCCCAGCGATTCGATCTGGGCGCGCATCTGCTCGATCATCTTGACCAGGCGGAAGGTGCCGATGTGCGGCTTGCTGACGTACAGGATTTCGGGCGGCGCGTCGGCCGCCACGAATTCCTGCAACACCTTGCGGCCGTAGTGCTTCGGGTCCTTGACCTGGGTCGACAGCTTGCCGTCGGAAAACGTGCCCGCCCCGCCCTCGCCGAACTGCACGTTCGATTCGGGCTGCAGTTCATGCTTGCGCCACAGGCCCCAGGTGTCCTTGGTGCGCTCGCGCACCACGCGGCCGCGTTCCAGGATCAGCGGCTTGAAGCCCATCTGCGCCAGGATCAGCGCCACGAACAGGCCGCAGGGGCCAAAGCCGATGACCACCGGCCGGCTGCCTTGCGGCAGGTCCGCCGGGGCGTGGCCCACGTATTGGTATTCCAGCGGCGGCGTCGGCATCACGGTACGCACGCCGGCCATGCGTTTGAGCACGGCGGCCTCGTCGGCCACGTCGATGTCGATGGAATACGTCAGCGTGATCGCGCTGCGCTTGCGCGCGTCGTAGCTGCGGCGAAAGATGGTGAGCGACCGCAGGGCCTCGGGGGCGATGCCCAGGCGGGCACAGGCGGCGGTACGCAGGGTGTCGTCGATGTCGTCTTGCGAGGTCGACAGGGGCAGGATGATTTCGGTCAGGCGCAACATGAGGCAAGGGAACCGTGTCAGGGTTCAAGGGCTCGGCAAAGGCGTATTAGACCATGGCCGCCGTGGGGTGTTACATCTTTTACGCCGAAGAAACCGCCGTCATTTTGGCCGGGAATAGAATGCGGCCTTTCGGACTAGCCTCAAAGAAGCGCCACAATGTTCCGCCACCTCCCCCGCCCCACTTCAGTCTCGGCTTTCCGCTCGGTTTCCCGCCCCGCTTTGCACCCCATCTCCCTCGGTTCCGCCGCCCTGGGCCTGGCCTTGCTGGGCGGTTGCGTCTACCACCCGCCCGCCAACCAGCTGGATCGCTACGCCCGCAGCATGATCGGCCAGAACCTGGAGTCGGTCACTGCCCAGTTCGGTCCCGAAGACGCGCAAGGCGGCTCGGCCGCCTACCCCAATATCGGCACCCCTCAGAACCCGCGCTACGTGCACACGTGGAGCCGCTTCGGGTCCACCCAGCACCGCCGCTTCGTGCAGACCGGGACCGCCTCGGCCGGTAGCACGCTGGTCACGGTGCTGCCGGCTGGCGGCGGCCAGGGCGCCATTCCGATCTACCAGCAGAACACCGCGCCCACCGGCTACTACACCGAGGAAGGCGAGTCCTGCTACATGTCGTTCACCACCGATGCCAACAAGCGCATCCTCAGCTACGACCTGCTGGGCGGTTATTGCGACAACCTGTTCCTGGGCGGTCGCTGACGACGGCGGATCGGGCCGCGTCACCGCGCACGAATCACGCCACGGCGTCGTCCCTCGGCGCCGTGCATGGCGCCGCTACACCGCCGGCTGCTGGTGCGTGACGCAGTGAATCCCGCCGCCGCCCGAGGCGATCGCATCGATGTCCAGCTGCACCACGGTGCGGTCCGGATACAGCGCCTGCAACACCTCGCGCGCCTTGGCGTCGGCCTCGCGGTCGCCGAATTCCGGGGCAATCACCGCGCCGTTGATGACGAAGTAGTTGATGTAGCCGGCGGCGAAGTCCGGGTTGTCGTCCTGGAACACGCTGGGCCGCGGGTTCAGCGGCGGCGATACGGTGTGCAATTGCAGCCGGTTGCCGTCGGCATCGGTGGCGGTTTTCAGAATGTCCAGGTGCCGGCGCGTCAGGTCGTAGTCGTACGAATCCGGGTCCATGTCCAGGTTGGCCAGCACCACGCCGGGCCGCACGAAGCGGGCGTAGAAATCCACGTGGGCATCGGTGATGTCGCGGCCCTTGATGCCCGGCAACCAGATGATCTTGCGCAGGCCCAGGCATAGCTTCAGTTCGGCCTCCACGTCGGCGCGCGACCAGTCCGGGTTGCGGTTGCGGTTGATCCAGCTGCTTTCGGTCATGATGCCGGTGCCGCGGCCGTCGACTTCGATGCCGCCGCCCTCGCCCACCAGTTCGCTGCGCACGTGGCGGGCCCGCGCTTCCTTGGCCATGCGCGCGGCCACCAGCGCGTCGGCGTCGTGGTCCTGCTTTTCGCCCCAGCCGTTGAAGTTGAAATCCATGCCGGTCAGGCCGCCCTGCCCGTCCACCAGGAAGTTGGCGCCGATGTCGCGCATCCAGATGTCGTCCAGCTCGGCCGCGAGGAAGGTGGTGTTGTCGGTGCCGCAATGGCGGCGGGCCAGCGCCATTTCATGGGCGCGGCAGAACACGGTGACCGGCTGGTAGGCGGCGATGGCGCGGGTGATGCGGCCCAGCGCGGCCTGCACGGCGGGGGTGAAGTCCTTCCAGATGGCCGGCTGCGCGCCGAACGCAATGAACGCCCGCACCTGCTTGTCGCCTTCGTCGGGCATGCGCCAATGCACCCCGGCACCGGCTTGGGCGCGCGTGGCCAACAGGCCGGCTCCCGAGGCGGCGACTATCCGGGTGGCGGCCAGTGCAGACAGTTGTTTGACGAAATGGCGACGCGTAAACATAAGTAAATCCAATCAGTGGTGAAAATCGCTGAAATCCGGCTCTACGGCCTGGAAAGCATCGTAGAGCCACCCATGTCGCCCGAACAAGCGATATATTTAGCGGACTTCTGATTAGATTTTCTTATCGATCATGCTCAAACAATGGCCGCCGCTGAATGTGCTGCGAGGCTTCGAAGCCGCCGCCCGGCTGGGCAGTTTCCACAAAGCTGCCGACGAACTGCACCTGACCCAGTCCGCCATCAGCCAGCAGATCCGCAGCCTGGAAACCTATCTGGAACAACCGCTGTTCCATCGCCAGGGCCGCAGCGTCGTGCTGACCGATGCCGGCGTCGATCTGCTGGGCACCACCCAGGCCATGCTGCTGCAACTGGCCACCGGCATCCGCCGGCTGGACCAATACCGCAAGCCCAACCAGCTGATCGTCAACACCAGCCCGTCGTTTGCGCGCCACTGGCTGGTGCCGCGCCTGGCGGTGTTCCACGAACGGCATCCCGAGGTCGACCTGTGGCTCTACACCAGCGATGCCGCGCCGGACATGACGACCGAGACCATCGACATTGCGGTGCGCGATGACCTGGTGCCGCAGGCCGATTGCGAATTCCGCGTGCTGCGTGAAGACCGCCTGTACCCGGCCTGCCACCCTGACCTGCTGGCCCGTGATGCCGCGCAACGCACCACGCTGCACGGCGAACGCGAAATGGACTGGAGCTACTGGCGCATGCAGGGCGGCGCCGACGTCGGCGAGCGCGCCAGCGGCCTGAATTTCTCGGACCCGGGCCAGGTGCTGGATGCCGCGCGCCAGGGCCTGGGCATCGCCCTGGTGGCCGAGCTGCTGGCGCAGGATGCCTGCGCCGATGGCGCGCTGATCGCGATGACGCCCCAGACCGTGCGAGGCCCCAAGTGGAGCTGGCTGGTGCATCGCGACAGCCGCAACGACCTGGCCGCAGGGTTTTGTGCCTGGCTATGCGAGGCGTTGGGAGTGGACTGGAAACGCTGGGATTGAAGGCGGCGGGGCCCAGCCGGCGCGCGGAATGCTGGGCCCGGCCCGACTTGCCTGTCAATGCAGGATCCGCTCCAGGAACGCCCGCGTCCGCTCGTGCCGGGGGTGATCGAAGAATTCCCCCGGCGCGCCCGTCTCGATGATGCGCCCGCCGTCCATGAACACCACGCGGTCCGCGACGTTGCGTGCAAAGCCCATTTCATGGGTCACGCACAGCATGGTCATGCCGTCGTCGGCCAGCGACGTCATCACATCCAGCACCTCTTTGACCATTTCCGGGTCCAGCGCCGACGTGGGCTCGTCGAACAGCATGATGCGCGGCTGCATGCACAGCGACCGTGCGATCGCCACGCGCTGCTGTTGGCCGCCCGACAGTTGGCCGGGATACTTGCCGGCCTGGTCGGGAATGCGCACCCGTTCCAGGTAGCGCATCGCCAGGTCCACGGCCTGGGCACGCGGCATGCGCCGCACCTGGGTCGGCGCCAGGATGCAGTTTTCCAGCACCGTCAGGTGCGGGAACAGATTGAAGTGCTGGAACACCATGCCGGCATCCGTGCGCACGCCGTCCACGGCGCGCAGGTCGTCGGTCAGTTCCACGCCGTTGACGACGATGGCACCCTGCTGGTGCCGTTCCAGCCGGTTGATGCAGCGGATCAGGGTCGACTTGCCCGAGCCCGACGGCCCGCAGATCACCAGGCGTTCGCCCGGTTGCACTTGCAGGTCGATGTCCTGCAGCACATGAAAGTCGCCATACCACTTGTTCATGCCCGCGATGGTGATCGCGGGCGGCGCCGCGCCATTGGCGTGCGGTTTGGTCATCGGAGTTCCCCTTTTTTGTAGCGGTGTTCCAGCCACATCGAATAGCGCGACAGGCCGAAGCAAATGCAGAAATAGATCGATGCGATGAAGAGATAGGTCTCGACGTACGGCGTGGGCCAGGCCGGATCGGTCAAGGCGGCGCGGCCGGCGCTGAGCAGGTCGAACAGGCCCACGATCAGCACCAGGCTGGTGTTCTTGATCATCACGATGGCGGTGTTGGTCAGGGGCGCGATGACCTTGCGCAACGCCTGCGGCAGCACCACCAGCCGCGTCATCTGCCACCACGACAGGCCCAGCGCCCGCGACGCCTCGGCCTGGCCCGGCGGTATCGCCTGCAAGCCGCCGCGGATCACTTCGGCCAGGTAGGCCGCCGAAAACACCGTCAAGGCGATGCCGGCGCGCAGCAGGCTGTCGATCGTCATGCCGGCGGGCAGCATGATGGGCAGCACGATGGACGCCATGAACAGCAGGCTCACCAGCGGCAGGCCCCGGATCAATTCGATGATGCCCACGCTGATGAGACGCGCGGTGGGCAGGCTGCCGCGGCGCCCCAGCGCCAGCAGCACGCCCAGCGGCAGGCCGGCGCCCAGCGAGCACACCGCCAGCAGCAGCGTCACCGGCAGGCCGCCCCACGAGGCCGTCGGCACCCGCGCCAGGCCGAACACGCCGCCCTGCATCAGCGCCAGGCCCGCGGCCATGCCGACGATCCACCACACCGCCGTGCGCAGGCGCCAGTGCCGCGGGCTCAGCGAGTACACCGTCATGGCCAGGATGAAGCCGCACACGACCGTGGGCCGCCACTGCTCGCCCGGCGGATAGATGCCGAACAGGATCTGGCGCATCTTCTCGCCCAGGAAGGCCCAGCAGGCGCCGCTGGCCTGGCGGCAGACATCGCCGGTGGCGCCGGGCCAGACGGCGTCGATCACGGCCCAGTCGATCAGGCGGCCGGCCGCGGCCAGCACCAGCGCCAGGGTGGCCACGGTGGCCAGCGCGCTGAACAGGCTGCCGAACAGCCGGTGCCACACGGTATCGCGGCGGTCGCGCGGCGCCTGGCGCGCCGGCTGCGGCGCGGCGGTGGAAAGGGTCAGGCTCATGCGCGTTGCGTCCTCAGAAGGCGGCGGTTGTACAGGTTCATGAACAGCGACACGGACAGGCTGATGCTCAGGTACACCGCCATCAGCACCGCCACGCCCTCGATGGCCTGGCCGGTCTGGTTGATGGTGGTGGTGATGACGAACGACAGGTCGGGGTAACCCACCGCCAGCGCCAGCGTGGTGTTCTTGATGATGGACAGGTACTGGCTGGTCATCGGCGGGATGATCACCCGCAGCGCCTGCGGCACCACGATCCAGCGCAGCGCGGCCCCGGGTTTCAGGCCCAGCGAATGCGCCGCTTCCCATTGGCCGGCCGGCACCGCATCGATGCCGCCGCGGATGATCTCGCCCGAAAAGGCGGCCGAGTAGATCGTCAGGCCCACCAGCAAGGCGGTGAATTCCGGCGTGAAGGCCGTGCCGCCGATGAAGTTCAGGCCGCGCAGCGTGGGGCTGTCGACCTGCAAGGTGGCGCCGCCCCACCCCGCCGCCCCGGCCGCCACGGCCAGCGCCGCGACCAGGCCCAGCGACCGCCACGGCACCGCCCGGGCCGTGCCGCGGCGAGCCAGGCGCCATGCCCCCCACAGCAGCAGCGCCGCCACGAGCAGCCCGCCGATCAAGGCCTGGCTATTTCCCTGCACCGACACGCTGGGAAAGAACAGCCCGCGCACCGACAGGAAGACGCCCGGCAGCGGCTGCAGCGCCTGCCGTACCGGCGGCAGGTTGAGCGTCACCAGGCTGTACCAGAACAGCAGCTGCACCACCAAGGGCGTGTTGCGCACGGCTTCCAGATACACCGTGGCGATGCCGTGGACCAGCGGATGGCGGCTGCGGCGGGCCAGCGCCAGCCCAAAGCCCAGCACGGTCGAGGCCACGATCACCAGCGCCGAGATATACAGCGTGTTGACCAGCCCCACCACGAAGGCGCGGCCATAGCTATCGGTGGGCTGGTAGGCCAGCAGGCTTTCCGCCATGGGAAAGCGCGCCGCCTCGCCGAGGTAGCCGAAGCCCATGGCGATGCCGCGCTGGGTCAGGTTGGCGTGCGCGTTCCAGGCCAGCCACCCCACCGCCCCGAGAAAACCGCAGGCGATCAGCGCCTGCATCAGGACGGCCCGGGCGCGGCCGTCGAACCAAAGTCGCTTGAACATGATGTGCCTCTACGCAATGCGCGTCGTCGTGAGCCGCGCCGCGGCTCAGTTGAAGACGTAGGGGTACATCAGGCCGCCGTCGCGGTACAGGCGGTTCATGCCGCGTTCGAGCTTCATCGGGCTGTTCTTGCCGACGTTGCGCTCGAAGATCTCGCCGTAATTGCCCAGCTGCTTGACGATGTTGTAGGCCCAGCGCTCGTCCAGCCCCAGCGCCTTGCCGTTGCCGGGTTCCACGCCCAGGAAACGGGCGATGCGCGGGTCGGTGGATTTGAGCATCTCGTCCACGTTGGCCTGGGTGATGCCCATGTCTTCGGCCGCGATCGGCACCTGGATCACCCACTTCACGATGTCGAACCAGCGGTCGTCGCCGTGGCGCACCGACGGCGTCAGGGCCTCGCTGTGGCCGCTGGCCGGGAAGATCACGTAATCGTCCGGGTTCTGCGCCTGGGTGGCACGCACCGCCGCCAAGGCCGACGCGTCGGTGATCAGGCCATCGCAGCGGCCCGAAAAGAAGGCCTGGCGCGAGGCCGCCACGTTGTCGAACAGCACGGTTTTCAGACCCAGCTTGAACTTGCGCGACAGGTCGGCCACCGTCACTTCATTGGTGGACCCCGTCTGCACGCAGATGGTGGCGCCCACCATGTCCTTGGTCTGCGTGATGCCCAGGTCCTTGCGCACCATGAAGGCGTCGAACTCGTAGTAGTTCGGGTAGGTGAAGTTGATGCCGTTGGCATCGCGCCGCAGCGTCCAGGACGTGGTGCGCGGCAGCACGTCGATCTGGCCGGTCTGCAAGGCGGTCAGGCGTTGCTGGCCCGTCAGCGGCACGAAACGCGCCTTGGACGCATCGCCCAGCACCGCAATGGCGATGGCGCGGCAGGTGTCCACGTCCAGCCCCTTCCAGTTGCCGTCCTTGTCCGGCGCCGAAAAACCGGTGGTGCCGTGGCCGGACCCGCAGATGACGTAGCCGCGGGCGCGGATCTGGTCCACGGTGGGGCTGTTGGTCTGGGTGACGGCCCCCGCCACGGGCGATGCGCCCGCCGCGGGGGCCTCGGGCACCGCGGCAGGCGCGGCGGACTGGGCGAATGCGGCCGACGGCGCCAGGACGGCCGTCGTGGAGACCACCGCGGCGACCAGGACCCGGCCGCCAAAACGCGAAGTGAAACGAGACAACATGGCAATTCCCCTTGCTATATATAGAGCGCCTTCTGGCGCTTCGAGTCCGCCGCCGGCAGGGTGTGCCGGTAGCGGGCGTTCAAACCGTTGGATGGGCATCGCGCTGCCGGGCCACGGCACGCCAGCGTCTGGCCGCCGCGCCGCGTGGCCCGGCCCTCAACGCAGCGCCTGATACGCCGCCAGTCCGGCGCGCAGGTCATCCTTGAGCACGTCCACGTCTTCCAGCCCGATGGACAGGCGCACGATGGGTCGGTCCGTGGCGGCAAAGGCGCGCCCGGCCTGCAACCCCGCCGGGTAGTACGCGGCCAGGCTGTGCACCCCGCCCCAGCTCGCGCCGATGACGAAATGCCGCAGCGAATCGAAAAAGCCGTTGAAAGCGGATTCGGGTGCGGGCGCCAGCACCATCGAAAACAGGCAGCCATTGGTGGAAAAATCGCGGCGCCACAGCGCATGGCCGGGGTCGCCAGGCAGCGGCGGATACAGCAGGCGTTCCACCTGCGGCTGCGCCGCCAGCCACTCGGCCACCTGCAGCGTCGCGTCGCTTTGCGCCCGCACCCGCAGGCCCAGGGTTTCCAGGCCGCGCAGCACCAGGAAGCAATCGTCGGGGCTGACCTGCTGGCCCAGGATGCTCTGGGTTTCGCGCAGCACGGCGTAGTGGCCGGCGTCGTTCATGCTGATGGCGCCCATCAGCACGTCGGAATGGCCGCTGAAGAATTTCGTGGCCGCCTCGACGCTGAAATCCACGCCGTGCGCCAGCGGCTTGAACCCCAGGGGGCTGGCCCAGGTGTTGTCCATCATCGTCAGCACGCCATGGCGGCGCGCGGCGGCGGCAATGGCCGGCACGTCGGCCATTTCCATGGTGACGGTGCCCGGCGCCTCGATGCAGATCAGCCGCGTGGTCGGGCGGATCAGCGCTTCGATGTCGGCGCCGATGGAGGGGTTGTACAGCTCGACGTCCACGCCCATGTGGGCCAGCCATTTCTCGCCGAACGTCTTCAACGCGCCGTAGCAGGCCGCCGACATCAGCAGGTGGTCGCCGCCGCGCACGAAGCCCATCACCACCGTCATCAGCGCCGCGGCGCCCGACGGCGTGATGACGCAGTGGCGCCCGCCTTCCAGTTCGGCGATGCGGTCTTCCAGCAGCCGCGCCGTGGGCGTGCCGGTGACGCCGTAGCTGAAGCCGTCGGGCTGGCGGTGCTTGCGGTTGACGAAGGCTTCCAGCGACCCGAACACCACGGTCGAGGCGCGCTGCACCGACGGCGACAGGCTGGCAAAATCTCTATTAGTCTGGTTGATAGCTTTCATCTACTCTATTCGCTGGGCTTAGAAGGTGATCGGGAATAGCGCCAGTGTCTGCCTTTCGCCCCATTGCCTCAACAATTGAAAATACTCAGTCGATAAGCGGAACTTATAGATGGACATGCGCGAAATCCAGGTCTTCCGGGCCGTGATGCAGGCCGGCACGACCAGCAAGGCCGCCACCCTGCTGGGCATTTCCCAGCCGGCCGTCAGCCAGGCCATCCGCAAGCTGGAAACCTCGTCGGAACTGCGCCTGTTCGAGCGCGTGCGCGGACGCCTGGTCGCCACGCAAGAGGCCGAGGCGCTGATGGAGGAAGTGGACCGCTGCTTTGCCGGCTTCGAACTCATCGAACACCGCATCCGCAGCCTGAAATCGTTTGGCGTGGGCCGCCTGGCCGTGGGCTCGCTGCCGGCGCTGGGCACCGGCTTCATGCCGCGCGCCATCGCCGCCTTCGGCCTGCAGGACCGCCGCATCCAGATGTCGTTCCAGATCATGAGCTCGCGCGAGGTGCTGCAACAGGTGGCCGCCGGCCAGCTGGATTTCGGCCTGATGGCCGACGAGCTGTCGGTGGCCGGGCTGGAGCACTCGGAATTCGTGCGCATTCCGGGCGTCATCGCGATGCACAACCGCCACCCGCTGGCGGCCAAGCCGCGCATCGCGCTGCAAGACCTGATCGACCACCCCTTCATCGCGCTGAACCCCGAAGACGCCAGCCGGCGGCGCCTGGAAACCGCGCTGAACGACCAGGGCCTGGCGCTGCGCCCGATCCTGGAAACGCCCTATTCCAATTCGGTCTGCGAATTCGCCCTGCACGGCCTGGGCATCGGCATGGTGCACCCGGTGATGGCGCTGGACTACCTGGCGCGCGGCCTGACCATCAAGCCGCTGGACCTGGACATCAGCTTCACCTGCCTGTTGGTCTTTCGGCCCGGCACCCCGCTTTCGGAAAACGCGCGGGCCTTGCTCAAAGCCATGCGGATCGAGCTGGACCGGGACCTCAAGCGGATACGCGCCGCGCTGGCCCGCTGACGAACGCCCCACGCCCATCCCCGCGGGCATGCCACTTGCTGTCTGGAAGCTCCTACCGCCTTCCGGACGCGCATCATGTCCCTGCCCCTGCGCAGCCTTTCCTTCCCGCCCGCCGACCTGGGCGAGGTGCTCGCCCGCGCGCACTGGCCGGGTGACCCCGCGCCCGTGCTGCGCGCCCTGGTGCAGGCCGGCTGCGATCGCCTGCCCTTGCCAGGATCGGGCCAGACCCTGGCCCGGTGGCGCGCGCTGGCCCAGGTGGCCGCCGCCGACCTGCCGCTGGCCAAGCTGTTCGAAGGCCACACCGACGCCCTGGCCATCCAGGCGGAATTGGGGGCCCGGGCCGAGCCTGGCCTGTGGGGCGTCTGGTGCGCCGAACCCGCCAGCCACCGGGTGGCCATCACCCCGGCCGCGGACGGGCGCCTGGACGTGACCGGCATGAAAGCCTGGTGCTCGGGCGCGGCGGATCTTGATCACGCGCTGGTCAGCGGCTGGAACGCGGCCGGTGAGCCATGCCTGGCCGCGGTCGCGCTGGACCAGCCCGGCGTGACGCGGCAAGCCTCTGACTGGTGCGCGCCCGGCATGCGCGGCAGCGGCACCGTCAACGTGCGCTTTCTGCATGCCCGGGCCACACCGGTCGGCGCGCCGGGCCAGTACGTGCGCCGCCCGGGCTTTCTGCATGGCGGCGCCGGCATTGCCGCCTGCTGGTACGGCGGGCTGATGCGCATCGCCGAGCGGTTGCGGGACGAGGCCAGGCGGCCCGCGCCCGATCCGTTTCGCCTGGCGCATCTGGGCGCCGTCGATGTCGCGGTCAGCCAGGCGCGCGCCGTGTTGCGCGAAGCCGCTGCCGCGATCGATGCCCGACCCGACGACGCCTGCGCGCTGGCCACGGCCCGGGCGCGGCTGGCGGTGGAAGCGGCGGCCGACACCGTTCTGCGCCACGCGACCCGGGCGCTGGGCGCCGGCCCCTTGTGCAAAGACGCCGCCTACGCCCAGGCGATGGCGGACCTGCCGGTATTCATGCGCCAGAGCCACGCCGAACGCGACCAGGCCGCTCAAGGCGCGGCCGTGGCCGCCCTGAAGGATTTCCCATGGACGCTCTAGCCCACCATTTCGAGCAGCTTTACCGCACGCGCGGCGACCCCTGGCAGGTCAGCGTCGCCTGGTACGAACGGCGCAAGCGGGCGCTGCTGCTGGCCGCGCTGAGCCGGGCCCGTTACGGCCATGCCTTCGAGGCCGGCTGCGGCGCCGGCGACATGACCGTGCTGCTGGCGCAGCGCTGCGACCGCGTCTGCGCCGTCGACGTGTCGACCACGGCGGCATTCAAATGCCGGGAACGGGCCGACGCGCAGCAGGCCGCCGGCGTGGCGGTGCGCGCCCTGCGCCTGCCCGAGCAATGGCCCGCCGTGCCGCGCGAGGGCTTCGATCTGGCCGTCGTGTCCGAGGTCGCCTATTACTTCGACGATGACCGGCTGGCGCGCTTCCTGGCCCGCCTGCTGCACAGCCTGAAGCCCGGCGCCGAACTCATCGCCTGCCATTGGCGCCCCGATTTCGCAGACCGCCTGCAGCCCACCGATGCGCTGCACCAGCGCATCGCCGCCCAACCCGGCCTGTCGCCCCTGCTGCACCATCTGGAAGACGACTTCCGGCTGGACGCCTGGCACTACCAGCCCTTGCAGGAGCCTGCCGATGATCGGCGTCTGCATCCCCGCGCATGACGAAGAGCGGCACATCGCCGCCTGCCTGCGCGCGGTCACCCTGGCCGCGCGCCACCCGTTGCTGGGTGCGGAACCGGTCCGCATCGTCGTGGTGCTGGATCATTGCCGCGACCTGACCGCCAGGCTGGCCGGCGCCTGGCCCGTGTGTTGCCTGACCATCGGTGCACGCAACGTGGGCGTGGCCCGCGATGTCGGCTCGCGCCACCTGCTGGCCGCCGGTGCGCGCTGGCTTGCCTACACCGATGCCGATACGGTGGTCTCGCCGCGCTGGCTGGTCGATCAATTGTCGTTGCAGGCCGACGTGGTCTGCGGCACGGTGGCCGTATCGGGCTGGGCGGCGCATGGCGCCAAGGCCGGCGCGGCGCGCGCCCATTTCAATGCCCACTACCAGGACCGCGACGGACATCGCCACGTGCACGGCGCCAACCTGGGCATCGACGCCGGGGCGTACCGGCGCATCGGCGGTTTTTCCGCCCTGGCCTGCAGCGAAGACCAGGCGCTGGTGGACCGCCTGGCGCAGGACGGCTGCCGCATTGCCTGGACCGCCCTGCCCCGCGTCACCACCAGCGCGCGGCCCTGCTCGCGCGTGGACGGTGGCTTCGCTACCGCCCTGCGCAGCTTTGACGCGGCGCCTGCGGCGGGGTCGCCAGCGCCCATTGCAGCAGGACTTCCAGCCGCGCCAGGCCCGCTTGCAGCGGACCGCTGATGTGCACGTGCAGGCAGCGCCGGCCGCGGCTCGCCAGTTCCGCGCGGTCGCCCTGCGCCTGGGCGGCCAGCAAGGCCGCCAGGTCCGTCATCCCCGACGCCGCCGTCGTCTCGCCGGCCGCATCCGCGGTAATGAACAGAAAGTGTCCGCCGTCGGGGCCGCCTTTGTGCAGCTGGCCGCTGGCATGGAGATAGCGCGGTCCGAAGCCGCCCAGCGTGGCGTGCCCTCCGGCCTGGTGCAGCACCTGCCGCAGACTGGCCAAGTGGGCGTCATGCGCCGCGTGGCGGGCGATATAGGCCAGCACGGCCACATAGGCGCCCGGCGGCAAGGGCGCGGCGAACGCCGCCAGGCGCCGCACCGCGTCGGCCTGCGCGCTCGCCGCGGCCGGGCCGGCTTGGGCGGCGTCGATGCGCAGCGTCGGCTCGGCCTCGGGCACCGGCTCGGCGGGCGATTGCAGCGCATCGCGCGCCCGGGATTTGCTGGTCTCGACATCCGGTTGATCAAAGGGGTTCACCCCCAAGATCGCGGCCGCCACCGCCGTCGCCACCTGCCAGCGGAAGAACTCCTGGCCCAGCGACCGTGGCCCGGCCACCTCGCAACGCAGTACCGGAAAGCCGGCGTCGGCCAGGCGCTGCGCCTGCGCCCGGGCTGCGGCGCCGGGGGCATCGGCCCGGGCCAGGTGCACGAACAGCCGGTCGTCCGCGTAGTGGCCGACGTCATTGCTGATCGGCTCACCCACCACGGGCACGATGCCGCGTCCTTGCTTGCCCGTGGATTCAGCCAGCAGTTGTTCCAGCCAACCGGCCAACAGCGCCAGGCCCGGATCGCAGATGAAAGTCAGTTTGTCGCGACCCGCCAGGGCGGCGTCCCCGAGCAAGGCGCCCAGCACCAGCCCGGGGTTGTCGGCGGCCGGCGTGCCCGGGCCGCAGGCGCGCACCATGGCGCGGGTGTCGCGCAGGAACTCGGCGGGATCGTGTCCGGACAAGGCCAGCGGGGCCAGGCCGAACGCCGACAGCACCGCGTAGCGTCCGCCCGTCTCGAGCGATCCGTCAAAGACCGCCGCGTAGCCGTCGCGCCTTGCCTGGTCGCGCAACGGGCTGCCGGGGTCGGTGATGGCGATGAAGCGTCGCCCGGCCTCGCGCCGCCCCAATTGCTGGGTCAATACGCGATGGAAGTGGTCGGCCAGCAAGCGGGTTTCCAGCGTGGCCCCCGATTTGCTGGCCACGATGAACAGGCATCGCGCCAACGGCAGGCTTGCCTGCAGGGCCTGCACCTGCGCGGGGCACGTCGAGTCCAGCACGTGCAGCCGCAGGCCGCCGGCGGCCACGCCCAACCCATGCGCCAGCACTTCGGCGCCCAGGCTGGCGCCGCCCATGCCCAGCAGCACGGCATCGGTATGGCCGGCCACGCACAGGCGCCGGCAGGCCGCTACCATGCGGCCCAGCCGGGCCCGTTCCATGCCCGGCTGCAGCCAGCCCAGCCAGGCGGCTTCGCCCGTGTCGGTCCAGAGCGTGGCATCGCGCTGCCACAGGCGGTCCATCCAGGCCTCGTTCGTGGCGGTATCGAGCCGCCGCGCCACCTGGGCGGCCAACGACGCGGGCACCCACCACGAGAAGTCATTGAGCGGCAACGCCGGGCGGGCGGCCGATGGCCGGCCACGTTGGCGCAGCCAGCCGTAGCGCACGGCGCGGGCGGGCGCGGGAAGGGTCAGGGACGGAGAGAGCATGGGGCAGATGGGCCTTGCGGCCAGGGAACCAGGGTGGACGGTTCCAGCAAGTGGCGTACCCGGCCGGCCGGCGCGGCGCGGCGGGCGCCCCAAAAAAGCCTGTTCCGGCCCGCTTCAGCCCCCCGGCGTCACAGACGCAGACGGGCGCAAGCGCCGCCGCCCCGGATCCGGCCGCGGCACCGCCGCGATCAGCTTGCGGGTGTAGTCCTGTACCGGCGCCTCGAAGATCCGGTCGCACTCGCCCTCTTCGACCAGTTCGCCCGCCGCCATGATCGCCACGCGGTCGGCGAAGTGCCGCACCACGCCCAGGTCGTGGGAAATGAACAGGTAGGTCAGGCCGTGTTCGGCCTGCAGGTCGGCCAGCAGGTCCAGCACCTGCGCCTTGACGGACACGTCCAGCGCCGACACGGCTTCGTCCGCGATGATGAAGCGCGGCTCCAGCGCCAAGGCGCGTGCAATCGCGATGCGCTGGCGCTGGCCGCCCGAAAACTGGTGCGGAAAGCGCCGCGCGTGATCCGGTTGCAGGCCCACCCGCGACAGCAGCGCCAGCATGCGGGCGCGGCGTTCGTCGGGCGTGTACAGCTTGTGGATCACCATGCCGTCCATGATTGCGTCGCCCACCGTGCGGCGCGGATTCAGGCTGGAATACGGGTCCTGGAAGATGGTCTGCACCTGGCGGCGAAACGACATCAGCGCGGCGCCGGTCAGGTGCCGCACGTCGTGGCCGGCCAGCTGGATGCGGCCCGCGGTGGGTTGCAGCAGCCCGGCCAGGCAGCGGCCCAGGGTGCTCTTGCCCGAGCCGGATTCGCCCACCAGCGCCAGCGTGGTGCCCGGCGCCACCGTCAGGCTGACGCCCTTGACGGCCTGCACCCGCCTGGTCGGCCGGCCCAGGAAATCGCGCGCGGCCACGTAGTCCTTGGCGACGCCCTCGGCTTGCAGGATGAATTCGGTCATGGCGCCCCTCCTTCGGCGGCAACGACGCTCCGCGGCGCCAGGCGGCGCGACGGGTCGCGCGGGGCGTCCACGTCGGGCACGGCCGCCAGCAAGGCCTGCGTATACGGATGCCGCGGCTGGCGGAAGATCTGCGTCACCTCGCCTTCTTCCACCACCCTGCCCGCCTGCATCACCACTACGCGGTCGGCGATCTCGGCCACCACGCCCAGGTCGTGCGTGATGAACAGCACGGCCGCGCCGGTTTCCGCCTGAATGGAAAACAGCAGTTGCAGCACCTGCGCCTGCACCGTCACGTCCAGCGCCGTGGTGGGTTCATCGGCAATGATGAGCTTGGGCGTCAGCGCGCAGGCAATCGCGATCATCACGCGCTGGCGCATGCCGCCGGACAGTTCATGCGGATAGGCGCGGGCGCGCTGCGCCGGCTCGCGAATGCCCACCCTTTCCAGCAGCGCCACCGCGCGTTCCCACGCCGCGCGGCGGCCCAGCACGCCGTGGATGCGCAGCACTTCGGCGATCTGGCTGCCCACCATGCGGCCCGGGTTGAGCGCGGTCATGGGTTCCTGGAACACCATGGCGATGTCCTTGCCGCGCAGCGCGTCTTTCTCGCGGTCCGACGCCCGCAGCAGGTCGTGGCCGTCAAACTGCATGGCATCGGCCGCGACGCGCCCGGGCGGGTCCACCAGGCCCATCAAGGAAAAGCCCGTGACCGATTTGCCCGAGCCGGACTCCCCAACCAGGCACACGACTTCGCCGCGCGCCAGCGTCAGGTCCACGCCCTTCACGGCGGCGACGGCGCCGTGGGCGGTGTCGAAATCCACGGTCAGGTTCCTGACCGCCAGCAGTACGTCGGATGCGCGCGTCATCGTTGCAGCTCCGGATTCAGCGCGTCCTGCAGCCAATCGCCCAGGACGTTGACGGCCAGCACCGTGAAGAACAGGGCCAGCGCCGGCACCAGCACGGGCCACGGATTGGTGAACAGATAGTCTTTCAGCGACCCCACCATCTGCCCCCACGACGGCACCGGCGGCCGCACGCCCAGCCCCAGGAAGCTCAAGCCCGCCTCCAGCAGCATGGCGAACGAGAACGTGAAGGACGCCTGCACCGCAATGATGGACCGCATGTTGGGCAGCACCTCGTGCCAGATGATCCAGCCCGTGCCCGCGCCCAGCGAACTGGCCGCCAGCACGTGTTCGCGCGCCCGGATGCCGCGCGCCACGCCCCAGGCCACGCGGGCGAACTGGGGCGCATACAGCACGCCGATGGTCGCCACCAGCGTCGGCAGGTTGCCGCCGATGAAGGCCAGCACCACCAGCGCCACGAAAATCTCGGGCAGCGACACGAACACGTCCACCACGCGGATGGCGGCAGACTCAAGGCGCCGGCCCAGGAAAGCCACGCCCACGCCGATCGCCACGCCCAGCACGCCGGCCAGCACCACCGCGGCGGCGGCCACGGTGAGCGACACGCGGGCGCCGTAGACGGCCCGCGCCAAGAGGTCGCGGCCCAGTTCGTCGGTGCCCAGCCAGTGTGCCCGGGTTGGCCCCGACAACAGGTTGGCGGCATCGATCTGGTAGGGGTCGGCCAGCCCCAGCGCCGGGCCCAGCACGGCGGCCAGCACCACCACGGCCAGGAATCCCAGGGCCAGCCGCACGGACAGGCCGCCGGTTGAAGTTCGAAGGAATGCGATCATGCGGACGGCCTGCGGATGCGGGGATCGACAAGGGCCTGGGCCAGGTCGATGACCAGGCTGATCAGGATGAAAAGCGCGAAGATGGCCAGCAGCGCGCCCTGGATCACCGGGTAGTCGCGCGAGAACGCCGCGCTGACCAGCAGCGAGCTCAGGCCCGGCCAGTCGAACAGCGCCTCGATGATGACGGTGCCGCCCAAGAGGTTGCCCGCGCGGATGCCGATGATGGCAATCACCGGCACCAGCGCATTGGGCAGCGCATGGCGCAGGATCGCCTTGCCGCGCGGCAGCCCCTTGGCGCGGGCCAGCTTCACGTAGTCGCGGCTCATCACGTCCGACAGGCTGGCGCGCGTCATGCGCGCCACCACGCCCATGAAGTTCAGGCCGATGGTCAGCGACGGCAGGATCAGCGACAGCACGTGCTGCACCGGGTCATCGGCAAACGACACGAAGCCGGACGACGGCAGCCAGCCCAGCGCCAGGCTGAACACGAGCACCAGCAGGATGCCCAGCACAAATACCGGCGCCGAAAACCCCGCCACCGCCAGCACGGACGCCGCCATGCCGGCCAGCCGGCCGCGCGAACGCGCCGCCACCACGCCCAGCGGTACTCCCAGCACCACCGCCACCAGCAGCCCGGCGCCGATCAGTTCCAGGCTGCGCGGAATGCGCCGCGCCAGTTCGTCGGCCACCGGTTCGCCCGTGCGCAGCGACACGCCCAGGTCGCCGTGCGCCACCGCGCCGGCCCAATGGGCGAATTGCGTGCCCAGCGGCAGGTCCAGCCCCAGCTGGCTGCGCACGCGCGCCACCGCCACCGGATCGCTGCCGGCCTGGTCGCCCAGCATGATGGCCACGGGGTCACCGGGCAGCAGATGAATCGCGATGAACACCACCCCGGCGGCCAGCGCCAGGGTGACCAGCGCCGACGTCAGGCGCCTCAGCAGGAAAGGCAGCATGCCGGCGCGCTCAGTTCAGCCACATGGTGGGCAGCGAAATGCCCGGACTGCTTTCGCTCAACGCCCCGCCCAGCTGCGTGTAGCCATGCACCTTGCGCAGATAGCCCTGGCCCTGCTCGCGCCAGCTTACGAAGACCCACGGGCTGGCTTCCAGAATGCGCTTTTCCGCCTGCTGGTAGATCGGCTGGCGGGCCTTGGGGTCCGTCAGCGCGCGGCCATCGGCCAGCAGCTTTTCCAGTTGGGGGTCGCGATAGCCCACCGGCTTGGCCCAGTAGCTGGAATCGCCGCCCAGGTAGTAGGCATAGGCGTCCGGATCGGGCAGCTTGACCGACACGCCGTAGATCATCGATTCATAGTCGCCGCGGTTCTTGCGTTCGACCAGCGTGGCCCATTCCACGGGTTCCAGCTTCAGGTTGATGCCGACCTCTTTCAGGTTGGCCTGCACCACCTGCGCCATCGTGGTGTAGATGCCCAGCCCCTGGAACACCACCATCGATGCCTCCACGCCATTGGCATAGCCGGCTTCGGCCAGCAAGGCGCGCGCCTTGGCCGGGTCGCGCTTGTAAGTGCCGTCCAGCGCCTTGTCGTAGTACGGCGAATCGTCGGGCGTGGGCGCGCCGTAGATGGGCTTGCCGTAGCCGAAGAACGCGGCCTTGGACACGGCTTCGCGGTCGATCGCGTACGACACCGCGCGGCGCACGCGGTCGTCGTCGAACGGCTTCTTGCTGGTGTTGAACCACACGCTCATGAATGCGCCGCCGGCGGTGTCGATCTTGATGCCGGCGTTGCGGCGCAGTACGTCGATGTCTTTCCAGGGCACGAAGTCGATCATGTCCAGCGACTGGCTGCGCAGCGCGTTCACGCGCGCGTCATCGCTCTTGATCATGCGGAAATCCACCCCATCCAGGTACGGTTGGCCCGAGACGAAATAATGCGGATTGCGCACCAGGTTGGCGCGCACGGCGGGCTCGTAGCTTTTCAGCTGGAACGGGCCGGTGCCGTTGGCGGACAGCTTCAGGTTGGCGCCGCCCTGTACCCACTTGCGCGACACGATCGCCGCCTCGGGCAAGGCCAGCACGCTCAGCATGGTGGCGTCCGGCGAAGGCTTTTCGACCTTGACGGTGGCCGCGTCCACCACGGTGACGGTGGCGCCTTGCAGGTTCGAACGCAGCGTGGCGCCCGTGGCCGGGTCCAGGATGCGGTCCAGCGAGAACTTCACGTCGTCGGCCGTGACCGGCGTGCCGTCCTGGAACGTCACGTCCGGCCGCAGATGAAACACCAGCGTGCGGGCGTCGGGCTGGTCCCAGCTTTTTGCCAGCCGCGGCACGATCGCGCCGTTCTTGTCGTAGCCCGCCAGCGGGCTGTACAGCGCCTCGATCAGCACCTTCCAGGCGCTGCCGCCATACACATGCGGATCGAGCGACACGATTTCGGACACGGTGCCGTAGCGCAGCGTGCCGCCGGGCTTGGGCGTGTCGGCGGCGACGGCGCTGGAAGCCCAGGCCGTCAGGGCGCAGGCGCCCAGGGCCAGCGCCAGCCGGCGCCAGGGTTGCAGGATTGCCATGGTGTTCCCCTTGTTCATGATGTTCAGCCGGAGCGCGGCGCGCCGTCAGGACGGCAGCGCCTCGACCAGGCGGTCGATGTCATCGGTATCGTTGTAGTAGCTGGGCGAAATGCGCAGGTTGCCCCCGCGCACCGCCAGGTCCACGCCCGCCTCGCGCAGGCGTTCGGCAAGATCCTGGGCATCGTGGCCGGCATGCTTGAACGACAGGTTGCCCGAGGCCTCGCCGGGCGTACGCGAACTGACGATCTGAAAGCCCTTGCGCTGCAGCGCGACGGCCGCGTAGTCGGTCAGTTCCAGGATGTGCGTCTCGATGCGGGCCGGCGTCAGCGCCAGCTGGATGCGCACCGCGGCGTCCAGGCCCCAGATGCCGGTGAAGTTGGCCAGCGCTTCCTCGAAACGGCCGGCGTTGGGCCGGTATTCCAGCAGGTAGTGCATGTGGTCTTCGGTGCTGTCGACGCTGTGATAGCCCACGCTGGGCGGGTCCAGCAGGCCCAGCACGCTTTTGCGGCAATAGAAATAGCCGGTGCCGATGGGCGCCAGCATCCACTTGTGTCCGCCTACCGACAGAAAGTGGATGCCGAGCCGTTCCACATCCAGCTCCAGCGCGCCGGCCCACTGGATCGCGTCCAGGTTCAGGTACACGCCACGCTCGTGGCACAGGTTCGAGGTGGCCTCCAGGTCCTGCCGGAAGCCGTTCGAAAATTGCACCGCGCTCAGCGACACCAGGCGGGTGCGGTCGTCCATCAGCTTGCGGATATCGTCCACCAGGATGCGGCCGTTGCGGTTCTTCACCCAACGGATCGTAACGCCGCGCGCCGCCAGCTTCATCCAGCAATACACGTTGGAGGGGTACTCGATGTCGGGCAGGATCAGGTTGTCGCCATCGCGCCACGGAAAGCCGTTGGCCACGTTGACCAATCCCTCGGTAGTGTTCTTGACGTACGCGATCTCGTCGCGCCCCGCCCCGATCAGCCGGCCGATGCGGGCCTTGATGACGTCTTCGGCGTAGCGGCACCACTCGGGATAGGCGTTGCGGCCGTTGTCGCGCACGTCTTCCATGAAGCGATTCACCGCCGCCACGACCGGCAGGCTCAGCGCGCCGATCGACGCGTTGTTCAGGTACGCCCGCCGCTGCTTGATCGGGAACGCTTGCCCGATGTTGCTCCAGTCGAGCTGTTCGATGCCATTGCGGTCATCGGGAAACAGTGCCGCGGGTCCGCCCACGGAAACCGGTTTGTCCAGGATATTCACGCCGCGCCTCTTTCATTGAAGGTGGGATGATCCTAAGATTGCGTGAATCCATGCGTCAATTTCGTTTGGAGTATCGATTCATGCACTTTTGTAATGTGTCGCCGCGGCCTGCCCGCTTTCTCCTATGGCGTGGCGAGACTCGCCCGGGTCCCGTCCTGCCCGCCCTTTCGGGTTTGTCCCTATGCGCCTGAACCGCCTGCAAGCCCTGCGCGCCGTCATGGAAACCGGCAGCGTGACCGAAGCCTCGCGCCGCATCCACCGCACCCAGCCCCAGATCAGCCGCCTGATCTCGGCGCTGGAAGAAGAAGTCGGCTTTTCGCTGTTTTCGCGCCAGGGGCGCGGGCTGATACCCACCCAGGAATGCCTGCGCTTCTACGAAGGCACGCGGCACATCCTGGCCGGCTTCGAAGAGGTCGATCGCATCGCCGGCAACATCCGCAATCAGCAGGACGCCTGGCTGCGCATCCTGACCCAGCCCTACTTCGCCTACAGCGCCATGCCCGGCGCCATCGCCGAATTCGGCCGCAGCCATCCGCAGGTGCGCATGTCGCTGGAAGTGCGTTCGCGGGTGGACGTGGGGCTGTGGATGTCCGGCCAGCAGTTCGACCTGGGCGTGGCCGCGCTGCCGATCGATTTTCCGGGCATCACCTCGCGCACCTTCGCCCAGGTGCGGCTGGTGATCGCCATGCCCGAAGGCCACCGCCTGGCGGCAAAGCGTGTGGTCACGGCCACCGACATCCAGGACGAACCCTTCATCGCCCTGCGCCCCTATACCTTGCTGCGCCAGCACATCGACGACCTGATGGAAAAACGCCGGCTGCCGCTGCGGCTGGTGATGGAAACGTCGTCCGGCCAGTCCGCCTGCCAACTGGCGGCGCTGGGCATGGGCATCGCCCTGGCCGACCCGATCCTGGCGGCCAACGTGCCCGGCATCGTGCTGCGCGACTTCGAACCGCGCCTGACCATGCCGTATGGCTTCTTGCTGCCCAGTTCGTATGCGCCGTCGGAGCAGGCGCGGGAATTCGCGCGGCTGCTGATCCGCCGGGTGAAAGAGATGGCGCCGGATCGGGTGGACCTGGTGGCGCTGGATGCGGCCGAGGGCGATGGAGGCATGGCGTTTCCGTAGGCGAACCAGGGCCCGTCCACACGACAAGGCGCCTCGCACAGGCCCTAGCCGCCCGGCGTCGGCCGGGCCACCCAGCAGAACCATTTCAGGCGCGGCACCGAGCCGGCCAACGCGGGATCGTCGTGTTCGAAGCCGACCTCTATCCCGCCTGCCGTGGTGACCAGAAAGGCATAAGGCGGCGCGTGCGGCCGTACGTCGCCGACCGCGATACCGCGGCGCGCCGCGTTGTCCAGAAAGCGCGCCAGGGGCGTGCCGGCCCGCAGGATGCCGGTGTCCGTCAATGCCAATGGGCCGCCTCGGGCATACCCGCCCCGCCCGCTGAAAGCGTCCACGAACACCGTGGTCAAGGCCGTCTCGGATTCGAAATGGCATTCGATGTCGCCGTAGCTGGCGATCAGCGGAAAACAACGCGCATCGCCGCGCCGATAGGGGCGGTTCAGGTCCGTGGGGGTGTAGACCTCGTCGGGCGGCCCCAGGGCGGCGAAGACCGCTTGCGGCGTGCTGTCGGCGCCGGGGCGCCACGACCCGATCCGGCCATGCTGGAGGAAGGCGATCAGCGAAATCATCGCAGCATTATCGCGCAGCCCGGTGGATGCGCCAGCCCTTGCCCCTGCCCGGTGCCTACGCCAGCCGTTCGAACTTCTGCACCAGGAAATCCACGAACACCCGTACCCGCGCGGGCACCAGCCGCGACGCGGTCATGACGTACAGCGGAATCGGGTCCAGCTGCCAATCCGGCAGCACCCGCACGATCTGCCCGGCTTGCAGCAGCGCCGAGGCCTGCGTGCGGCTCAATTGGCCAATGCCCATGTCCTGCCGGATCAGCTGGCGGATCAGCGACTGGCTGTTGGTGACCAGCAGCGGCGTGGGGCGCACCACCACGGCATCGTCGCCGTTGTGCAGCGTCCAGCCGGCGCCGGCCTCGGTTTCTGACGTGAACAGGCACTGGTGATGTTCCAGCTGGGCCGGCGCCAGCGGCGTGCCGTGCGCGGCCAGGTAGGCCTTGGTGGCATACAGGTGGCGCCGCACCAGGCCGACCCGCCGCGCCACCAGCCGCGAGGCCGCGGGCGGGTCGCCGGTGAGGATGCTGACGTCGTGCCGCTGCGTCATCAGGTCGGGCAGCAGCGACGTCAGGAAGATGTCGAAGCTGATCTGCGGATAGGCGGCATGGAACTCGGCGAAATGCGCGTCGGCGAAATAGGTGGCGAAGTCGTTCGACATGCTGACCCGCAGCACGCCCGCCGGGTCGGATATTTCGCTGTTCAACTCGTCGTTGACGCTCTTGGCCTGCTGCACGATGTCGTCGATCTGCTGCAGGTAGCGCGCCCCGGTCTCGGTCAGCGTCACGCGCCGGGTCGAACGGTTGAACAGCTTGATCTTGATATCGGCTTCGAATTCGGTGATGCGGCGCGACAGCGTGGACGTGGGTACGCCCAGTGCCTGCGACGCCTTGGTGAAGCTGCCCTCTCGCGCAACCGCGGCGAAGAACGCCATGTCTCGCAGGCGGTCTATGTCTCTGCTCATCGTCTACCTCTTGCTGCGTGGGTCTTGAAACTAGATGACACCTCATCTATATTGGATGATATATCAACTAATTGAAATTCCGCCATGTCCACGCAAGCCGTCCCGCCGCAAGGCCGCCTCAGCACCAAGATCGGCGTGGTCGCGCGCCAGTGGCGCCGCGCCGTCGATCAACGCCTGCAACCGTTCGATCTCACGCAGGCCACCTGGCTGCCGCTGGTGCAGCTGGCCCGCGCGCCCGGCCCCATGCGCCAGAAAGACCTGGCGGCCGCCCTGTCGCTGGACAATTCCGCCGTGGTGCGGGTGTTGCAGAACCTGGAGGCCAACGGCTTCATCGAGCGCCTGGAAGACCCCGACGACCGCCGCGCCAAGGCGCTGGCCATCACGGCCCGGGGGCGCCAGCTGGTGCGCCGGGTCAACACCGTGTCGGCCGCGCTGGAACGTGAGCTGCTGCAAGGCATGGCGCCGGCAGACGTCGATGCCGCGCATCGCGTGCTGGAACGCCTGGGCGAATTGCTGCTGGACTTGAACGGCGCGCCTCATGCGCGGTCCTGACACCGCCGCCTTGCGCTGACGCCCCGCTGACATCGCCCCAGGATTCCCCCATGACCGCCGCCGCCTCCCCTTCCCTGCCGGACACCCCGTCCGCCAGCGGCGTGCGTGCCCTGCTGTTTCCGCTGGCGATCGCCCTGGCCGTGGGGCTGGACTATTTCGACAATTCCGCCTTCTCGTTCTTCATCAGCGACATCGCCGGCGGCATCGGCGCCCCGCCCGATGAACTGATCTGGTCGTCCAGCGCCTACGCCGTGGCCGGCGTGCTGGGCATCCTGCAACACCAATGGTGGGTCGAACGCCTGGGCCACCGCCACTACATCGGCGCCTGCCTGCTGCTGTTCGCCGCCGCGGGGGGGCTGGCGGCGCTGAGCCAATCGTCGACCGAACTGGCCGTGGCGCGCGCCTTGCAGGGCTACCTGATGGGCCCGATGATGGGCGCCACGCGCATCCTCATCCAGCAAAGCTTTGCGCCGCGCGAACGCGGGCGCGCCACGCGGCTGTTCCTGTGCAGCATTTTGCTATGCAGCGCGCTGGCGCCGCTGGCGGGCGGCTACCTGGTGGCCGACTTCGGCTGGCGCGCGGTGTTCGTCTGCACCATACCCGTCGCGCTGATCACGGGCGGGCTGGTCATGCTGGCGGTGCCCGCCACCGGCCGCCTGCCGCCCGAACAGCGCGGCGAGCCCCACCTGTGGCCCTACGTGATCGCGGCGCTGGCGCTGGGCGCCTTGCAGATCGTGGCGCAGCAATTGCGCACGTCGCCGTTCAGCGAATCGCCCGGCCTGGAAGGCATGACGCTGGCCGGCGTGCTGCTGCTGGGCGCCTTCCTCTGGCATCAATGGCATCATCCGCGCCCGCTGCTGCATCTGCACGGCCTGAAGGAAGCCACCTTTCGCACCGGCCTGATGCTGTATGCGCTGTACTACTTCATCAGCAACGCGTTCGGCTACCTGGTGTCGCGCTTTCTGCAGGCCGGGCTGGGCTATCCCGTGGAAAACGCCGGGCACCTGGTCGGGATGACCTCGCTCGCGGCCCTGGCCGGCGCGCTGCTCTATTTCCGCTTTGCGGGCCGGCTGACACGCAAGAAAGGGCTGATCGCCACCGGTTTTGCGCTGGCCGCGCTGATCGGCGCCTGGCTGGCGCATCTGCCGCCGGACGTCAGCCAGTCGTCCCTGTGGGGGCCGCTGATGCTGCGCGGCCTGCTGCTGTTGTTCATTGCCTTGCCGGTGGCCAACCTGGCCTTCCAGCCGTTTGCGATGGAACTGTATCCGCACAGCTACCGCGTCAAGAACATCGTCAAGCAGATGGCGTATTCGTTTTCCACGGCCACCATCATCGTGCTGGAACAGCACCGCCTGGCCCTGCACCAGACCCAGCTGGCCGCCAACGCCAGCCTGTCCAATCCGGTGTTCGCCCGCGCCCTTGAGCAGCTGACGCAGCGTTTCGCGCAGGCCGGTGCGGCGCTTTCGGCCGCGCATGGCCTGGCGCTGGCCGAAATCCAGCGCATGGTCACGCAGCAGGCCAATTTCATGAGCGTGCTGGACGGCTTCGTGTTCCTGGGTGTCGTGTCGGCGGTGGCGGCCGGGTATGCGCTGTGGCAGCGGCGGATTCACTGAAAAGATTGTGGGTCCACCCCCAACTCGGCCTGCAATCCGTCCCACCCCGCCGGCGTGACCTGAACGGCCCGCGACCCCTTGGTGCGCCGCAGCCAGCCCTTGTCGCACAGCAGGCGCATCAGCCGTACCCCCAACGGGCCGGACAGATGGTGTTCACGCTCGGTCCAGTCCAGGCACTGCCGGGCCTGCCCTTGGCAGCCGGGTTTCAGCCCCGATGTGTCCATTCCCAGCCCTGCCAGCCAGGACTGGCCCGCGGCGGTGACGATGAACTGCTTGTCGTCGGCCGCGACCATCAGCCCGCGCGCCTGCATGCCTCGCGCCACCGCCACGCCCAACTGCCCCGCCAGGTGGTCGTAGCAGCAACGCGCAAACCGCAGGTCTTGCGCCTGTTTGCCGCGTGGCCGCTGGCGCACCGGTTCGGCCGGCGTCAGCGCCGCCAGGCTTTCCAGCGCGGCGGCCACCTGTGGACCGGCCAGGCGGTAATAGCGATGCCGCCCTTGCGCCTCGACTTGCAGCAGGCCGCCATCCCGCAGTTTGGCCAGGTGCGTGCTGGCGGTCTGCGCCGTCACGCCCGAGGCGTAGGCCAGCTCGCCGGCCGGGCGCGCGGCGCCATCCAGCAACGCCATCAGCATGGCGGCGCGGGCCGGGTCGGCCATCAGGAAGGCAGTCGAAGCAAGGGCGGGATTGGCGTACATGGCGGGTCTCCAGTGTGGCCATGATAGATCGCTGCGGCCGCGGATGCTTCGA